>JADYZQ010000301.1 GCA_020853015.1 Deltaproteobacteria bacterium | reverse complement strand
TTCACATCTTCGAATTCCCGTTTGACTTGAATAGGGGCGAATGGTAGCCCGGAGCTGCGATTCCGACAGCGAGCGCCGCGGCGATAACTTAATGTAATTCCTCTGTGTTTTTCGCCTAACTAGGGATTAATCCTCATGATTCTTGATCCGATTTTAGGGCTCTTCTCCAACGACCTCGCGATCGACTTGGGCACGGCCAACACGCTGGTCTACGTAAAGGGCAAAGGGGTGGTCTGCGCCGAGCCTTCCGTCGTCGCCGTGCAGAAAGACCCGCGCGGGATGCGCAAGGTCCTGGCGGTGGGCCGTGAGGCCAAAGAGATGCTGGGCCGCACCCCCGGCAACATCGAGGCGATCCGTCCCATGAAAGAGGGCGTCATCGCGGACTTCGAGATCACCGAGGCCATGCTGCGCTATTTCATCCGCAAGGTGCACAATCGCCGCACTCTGGTCCGCCCCCGCATCATCATCTGCGTCCCCTTCGGCATCACCGAGGTCGAGCGCCGCGCCGTCCGCGAGTCGGCCGAATGCGCCGGGGCCCGCGAGGTCTACCTGATCGACGAGCCGATGGCCGCGGCGATCGGCGCCGGACTGCCCATCACCGAGCCCTCGGGCAACATGATCGTCGACATCGGCGGCGGCACCACCGAGGTGGCGGTGATCAGCCTTGCCGGCATCGTCTACTCCAAGTCGGTCCGGGTCGCCGGCGACAAGATGGACGAGTCGATCATCCAGTATCTCAAGCGGAAGTACAATTTGCTGATCGGCGAGCGCACCGCCGAGCAGATCAAGATCCAGATCGGCAGCGCTTTCCCCAACGGCGAGATCAAGACCATGGAAATCAAGGGCCGAGACCTGGTCGCCGGAGTGCCTCGGGTGATGGAGATCAATTCCGAAGAGATTCGCGAGGCCATCGCCGAACCGGTGCATGCCATCGTCGAGGCGGTGAAGGTCGCGCTGGAGCGCACGCCGCCCGAGCTGGCGGCCGACATCGTCGACAAGGGGATCGTGCTGGCCGGAGGCGGGGCACTCTTGGCCCACCTCGACGTCTTGTTGCGCGAGGAGACCGGTCTGCCGGTGACGATTGCCGAAGACCCGCTGTCCTCCGTCGTCCAGGGAACGGGCAAGGCCCTGGACCAGTTGGATTCGCTCAAAGGGATTACGGTTAATTCTTATTAGGTCGGGGCGTTCATTCCGCCTTGGCCGCTTCCAGGTCCACATCCGAATCGTTATTTTCCGGGCCGCCCCGCGCCCGGCATGGGCTTGGTATGCTTCGCCTGCATCGAAAATGGAAATGGCTTTTCTTCGCGGCCTTGTTCGCGGGTGGGCTGGTCTACCTTTCCCGATCGGGGGCCGCCGCTCCCAACCCAACCTGGTATCAGGCGCTGGCGCAGCGGGTCGTCTCGCCGGCGGCTCGGATCCTTTCCGGCGTCGCGGCGCGGTGGCGGGGCTTTTCCGACGGCTATCTCGGTTGGCGGGGGGATCGGCAACGCCGCGTCGACCTGGAGGCCGAGCTGGCCGCCCTGCGTCTCGAGACCCTGCGCCTCCGGGAGGAGAATCGAGCGCTCCAGGCCGAGTCCGTCCTATTCGCGGAGCACGGCCTGCCGAAAGGCGAGGGCCGGCCGGCGCGGGTCCTCGGCTACGATCCCGTGCCCGCCTTCCGCAGCATTACCATCGACCGCGGCAGCGAGCACGGCGTTGAGCCCGACCAAGTGGTCGTGGCCGGCGGGGGCGTGGTGGGCCGGGTGATGCGCAGCGGCCGCCGCAGCAGCCAGGTCCTGCTGGTGACCGACCTGAACAGCGCCGTCGACGTGGTCGACGTGCGTACGCGGGCCCGCGGCCTACTGGTCGGCAAGCGCAAGGAGATGGGATTGAAGCGCGAGCGCTGGATGACGCAGGCCGAATACGTCTCGGCCTCGGAAGAGATCGTCCCCGGCGACCTGCTGCTGACCTCCGGGCTGGACGGGGTCTTTCCGAAGGGGCTGCCGGTCGGCGTCGTCGGCGCGGTGAAGAAGGATTCCTCCGGCTTGTTTTGGCAGGCCGAGGTCGACCCCTATGTCGAGCTGAACAAGCTGGAAGAGGTCTTGGTATTGACGCCTCGGGAGGGCGGCGAGGGATGAGGGATTTTTGCAAATACCTCGCTTGGGGGATTTTGGCCTTGGGCCTCAGCCTCGCCTGGCCTCAGGCCCGCGTCGACGCCCTAGCGATCGTCTTAGTTCAGGCCTTTCTGGGCTCCCGGCGTAAGTCCCAGGCCTGGATTCTGTTGTTCGTCCTCGCCTGCCTGGCCAGCGCCTTCTCGCTGGCCTCTCCCGCCAGCTTGGCTCTGCCTTGGGCCGCGGCGGTCTTGGTCTTTTTCGCCCTGCGGAAAAATTTTTCCTTTTCGCCGGGGCTCGGTCGTTTCGTCCTCCTGCTCGGCCTTTGGTTGGCGCCTTTCCTGTTTTGGTCGGCGCGCACCGCCTTAGCCGGCGGCTGGTATCCGGAGTGGGGCGACGCCCTAGGCCTGGCCGCGACCCTCGCCGTCGGCATGGCCGTTCCGCCCTGGCTCTCCTCCCTCGGGGCGAGGCTTTGGGGCCGCCTCCGACGGTTCGGAGGGGCCGCCGGCCGGGTGGACCTCTCCCGCGCCGATTGGCTGAGCGGCCGCGGCGCCCGGATCCTGCGCAAACCCTTCGGACTCGAAAAGGGCCTGTAAATGGAGGCCTACCGGAAGCGCCTCTTGGGCTTCGCCCTCCTGATCCTGGCCTTCTTCGGCCTGGCCCTCTACCGCCTCGTCGACCTCCAGGTGGTGCAGGGCGAGAAATACCTCCGCTTCAGCCGGATCAACACCCTGCGCGAGATCCCCGTCCCCGCGCCGCGCGGCAAGATCCTCGACCGCGAGGGCAGGATCTTGGCCGACAACCGCCCCAGCTTCACCCTGCGGCTCAACCCCGCCCAGGTGAAGGACCCGGAACGGGCGCGGCGCAGCCTGGCCTATCTCCTGGAATGGTCTCCGGAAGCCGTGCAGGAAAAATTGAGCGCAAAGAAATCCAACTCCTTGCTCGGACCGGCGGTGGTGGCGAAGGACTTGAGCCGCGACGAGGTGGCTAGGATCCGCGCGCGCATGACCCGCGTTCACGCCGGGATGGAGCCCGAATTGGACTTAAGCGGCGTCGAGCTGGTGGTGCACTTCGAGCGGATCTATCCCTACAAGGAGAAGGTGGGGCACGTCCTGGGCTACGTCCGCGAGGTGAGCGACAAGGAGCTCAAGGAGTGGGAGGCGCGCGAGCCCGGCCGGTTGAGCCCCGGCGACGACGTCGGCGTGGCGGGGGTCGAGAAGGCCTTCGACGACGCGCTGCGCGGCCACGACGGCTATCGCCAGACTCTCGTCGACGCGATGGGTCGCGAGGCCGACTTAAGCGAGCTGGGCCTCGGCACCGTCCTGCAGGAGCAGCCGGCCGCGGCCGGCAAGACGCTGCAACTCACCCTCGACGCCCGCCTGATGGAGGTGGCTGCCGAGGCCTTCGGCGACGAGGTGGGCGCCTTGGTCGCGATGGACCCGCGCGACGGGGCCCTCCTGGCTTGGGTGAGCCATCCGGCCTACAACCCCGAGGACCTGACCGGCACTATTCCGAAGGCCTTGTGGAAGGAGTTGCAGGAGCACCCCGGCAACATCCTGCTCAACCGCCCCACCCAGGCCGCCTATCCGCCCGGCTCGACCTACAAGATCGTCACGGCCATCGCGGGCCTGGCGGAGAAGGAGACCGATTTCAAAGAGACGGTCCATTGTCCCGGCTACTACCTGTTCGGCGGGCGGCGCTGGGGCTGCTGGAACAAGGCGGGGCACGGCCGCGTTGACCTGCGCCGCGCCCTGGTCAGTTCCTGCGACGTATTCTTCTACAAGCTGGGCGAACGGCTGGGACCCGACCGCCTCTCGCATTACGCGAAGCTGCTGGGACTGGGAAAGAAGACCGGCGTCTTGGCCGACTCCGAGCGCGAGGGATTGATCCCGACCCGCGAATGGAAAGAGAAGGCGCGCAAGGAAAAATGGTCGCCCAGCGACAGCCTGGGGATCGCGATCGGCCAGGGCTTCGACTTGGTCACGCCGCTGCAGAACGCCTTGATGACGGCGCAGGTCGCCAACGGCGGGAAGCGGATCGTGCCGCATCTCTTGGCCGCGACGATCGACGATCAAGGCAAGAAATCTCCCGTCGCCGCGGAGCGGCCCGAGCCGCTGCCCTGGGGGATCGGCGAGAAGGATTTTCTTGAGATCCGCCGCGCCCTGATCGACGTGGTGGCGGGCGTCGGCGGGACCGGCGCCAAGGCCAGGATCCCCGGCGTCACGGTGGCCGGCAAGACCGGGACGGCGCAGGTTGTCGGCTACGAGACGATGCACAAGGTGGCCAAGGGCGTGAAGACCGGCGACCACGCCTGGTTCGTCGCCTTCGCCCCCGCCGAAGACCCGCAGATCGCCGTCGCGGTCATCGTCGAGCACGCCGGCCACGGCGGCTCGGTGGCGGCGCCGGTCGCGCAGCGGGTGATGGCGGAGTATTTCAAGGGCCGCCTGCCGGCTCCGGAGCTGAAATCGCCCCCGAAGGATTCGCCCGCGCCGCCGCGGACGAAGCGGGGGAGGAGGGCCGCGATGCGATGAGCTCGAAACCGAGAAAATTGTTCTACCTCTTTCCCTGGCACCTGCTGGCCCTGCTGCTGGTGATTTTGGCGGCGGGGCTGCTGAATCTCTACAGCGCCTCCGCGGCGGCCTCGGGCGAGGCCTCGCACTTCTTTCGCTCGCAGCTGATTTGGGCGGGGGTGGGGCTGGCGCTCCTGCTCCTGATGTTGACATTCCACTACCGCTTGTTGATGGACGCCGCGGTGCCGATCTATCTCGTCAGCCTGGCCCTGCTGGTCTTGGTCATTCTCTTCGGCAAGGCCTCGGGCGGGCAGAAGAACTGGCTGGCGCTCGGTCCTCTGCGCGTCCAGCCCAGCGAGTTCGCAAAGCTGGCGGTCCTCCTCGTCTTGGCGAAATACTTCCAGTGGCTACCGCCCGGCGGGCGGCGCACCTTGCGGGACTTTCTTCCGGCGCTCGGCCTGGTTTTGCTGCCGATGGGCCTGATCCTGGTCGAGAGAGACCTGGGTTCGGCCCTGTTCTTCGCCCTGATCGGCGGGACCTTTCTGTTCATCGCGGGACTGCCGGCGCGCTACCTCGTGGTCGCCCTGGTCTTGGTCTCGGTCGCGGGGGCGGCGGGCTATCGCTATTTCCTGAGCGACTATCAGCAGGCCCGCATCCAGACCTTCCTGCATCCCGAGAAGGATCCGCGCGGCAAGGGGTATCACCTGTTGCAGTCCAAGATCGCGGTGGGCTCGGGCCAGGTCTTGGGCAAGGGCTTCCTGAAGGGGGACTTGAACAAGTTCAAATTTCTGCCGGAGCGCCACACCGACTTCGTCTTCCCGGTCTTGGCGGAGGAGTGGGGGTTTTTGGGAGGGACCGCCGTCTTGGGGGCATTTTTGTTCTTGCTGCTCTTAATGCTGCAGGCGGCGGGGAAGCTGCAGGACCGTTTCGGCGGCTTTTTGGTGACGGGGGTGGCGGCGCTGCTGTTTTGGCAGGTGGCGATCAACCTGGGCGGGGTCTTGGGCTTGATGCCGCTGGCGGGGGTGACCCTGCCGTTTTTCAGCTACGGCGGCTCGGCCTTGCTGAGCACCATGCTGGGCATGGGGGCGGCCTGCAACGTCTTGATGCGTCGGTATATGTTTTAACCGTAGGGGCCGTTCGCGAACGGCCCCTACGTGGCATAAACCTGAATTTTGTATTTAGAGCTTGGCTTGGCGCGGTGCCAAGCCGGTGTCTCACAGAGATTTCTGGATGAACTGATCCAAGGTCGGCTTCGGCACCGAGCCGACCAACTGGTCGACCACCTTGCCTCCTTTGACCAGGATCAGCGTGGGGATGCCGCGCACCCCGTACTGCGAGGGCGTGTTGGGGTTTTCGTCGACGTTCATCTTGAAAACTTTCAGCTTGCCTTGATTTTCCTCGGCGATCTGATCGACCAGGGGAGCCAAGGCCCGGCAGGGACCGCACCACTCGGCCCAAAAGTCCACCAGGGCGGGGACGTCGGAGCCCAGGACATCGCTGACAAAGTTGGCGTCGGTGGCGGTTTTGACGTATGGAC
>JADYZQ010000300.1 GCA_020853015.1 Deltaproteobacteria bacterium | reverse complement strand
GGGCGGGGGGAAGCGGGCAATGACACCCCAGGAACGCGTAAAATCGGAGATGTTTAAAAAACCTAAGGCGCCCGATAGCGATTCGGCCCGACCCACTCGTTCCAATTATTCCCATACCCATCGTAGTGGATGTACAGCCGGTCGCCCTTCTTCTTGAGGACCCGCGCCGGCCACCACTTGTCCCCCCAGAGCACCGAGACCGAATCCCCCACCTGGAAGGCGCCGGGGACGAAGACGGCGGTGGGAGAGCCGCCGAGGACGCGGATACGGCCCGGCCCGACCCATTCGTTCCAAGAGTTGTTGTAGCCGTCGTAATGAATGTAACAACTGTTGCCCTTGGCCTGCCGGACCGTGGCGGGGTACCAACGTCCCTTCCAGAGGACCTCGGCCTTGTCGCCGGGCGCGCAGACCAAGGCTTGGGCCTCGGGGGCGAAGGTGAGGGCGAGGGTCGCGAGGGCCAAGAGGCTCAAGGCCAGGCTGAAGGACCGCTTCATGGGGATCCCCTTTCTTTAAAAGAGATTTTTGGCTAAAAACAGGGACTTAGTGTAAGGAAGGTTCTGGGCTTTGCCGAGCGAAATTTGCGGCCTTTCCAACGATATTTTGCCCCGGTTTAACCTTGACTTCGGGGGAGGGCTGCAATAGGCGAAGGCCCGGAACTACTTAAAATCCTTATGGAAGTCCCCTTTCATTCCTATCTACCCCTGCTCTTTGTCCTATTGCTGGGATTGGGCTTCGCCGGGGCCTTTCTCGTCCTGTCCACCAGCCTTGGCCCCAAAAAGCCGACCGCGAGCAAGCTGGACGTCTACGAGTGCGGCGTGCCGCCGACCGGCGATGCGCGCAATCGCTTCTCGGTGAAGTTTTTCCTCGTCGCGATGATCTTCCTGCTCTTCGACGTCGAGGTGGCGTTCCTCTTTCCTTGGGCGGTCTTGCTGAAAGAATTCAAGGCCGCGGGGACCGGGTTTTTCGCCTTCGGGGCGATGGGCCTCTTCCTCTTGATCTTGGGCCTGGGCCTCCTCTACGAATGGAAGCGGGGGGCTCTGGATTGGGAAAAATGATGTCCGCGACCGGAGAAAACAACATATTGACCACCAAGCTGAGCGAGGTGATCGCCTGGGGGCGGAAGTACAGCCTCTGGCCCATGCCCTTCGGCACGGCCTGCTGCGCGATCGAGTTCATGGGCGCGGTCTCGGCGGTCTTCGACATCTCGCGCTTCGGCGCCGAGCTGGTGCGATTTTCCCCGCGGCAGTCCGACCTGCTCTTGGTGCTGGGAACGATCAACTACAAGCAGGCGGCGATCTTGAAGAAGATCTACGAGCAGATGTGCGAGCCCAAGTACGTGATCGCGGTCGGCGCCTGCGCGACCTGCGGCGGGTTCTATGACAATTACGCGGTGTTGCAGGGCATCGACGAGGTGATCCCGGTCGATGTCTACGTGCCGGGCTGCCCGCCGCGGCCCGAGCAGATCCTGTTGTCCATCGTGAAGCTGCAAGAGAAGATCGACGCCCAGGCGCGGGGCGAGGTGGCCAAAGATGCGAAGCGCGCGGCGCCGGAAATTTTATATTCCTCGAAGGTGCCGACGGTATGAACGTCGGGGCGGACCTCGCGTTCGCCCCACAGCAAGGACGGGGCGACGAGTGCAAGCCCCGAAGCAAATGGTCCTCGAAGCGATACAATCCATCAGCCCCGAAGCCTCCCTCGAGCGAGGGCAGGTGGTCGCCCAGGTGCGCCGCGAAAACCTCCGCAAGGTGCTCAAGGCCTGCAAGGAGGACCCGCGGCTTCGGTTCGACTTCCTGATGGACGTCGTGGGCGTGGATTACTTGGGGCAGAAGCCGCGCTTCGAGGTGGTCTATCTCCTTTATTCTTCGGCCACCAACCACCGCCTCCGCGTCAAGGTGCGGGTGGAGGAGGGCGAGAGCCTCCCCAGCATGGTCGGCCTCTGGGCCAGCGCCGACTGGGCCGAGCGCGAGGTCTGGGACATGTACGGGATCAAATTCGAGGGCCATCCCAACCTGAAGCGCATCCTGCTCTTCGAGGAGTTCGAGGGCCATCCGCTGCGCAAGGACTACCCGACCGAGCGCCGGCAGAAGATCCCCAAGATCGAGGAGAGCCTGTGAGCGTCGCCGCCGAGAAAACCGATGCCCTCAAGCCGAAGCCGGTGTACCTGAACCTCGGTCCCTCGCACCCCACCATGCACGGCACGCTGCGCCTGTTCTGCGAGATGGACGGCGAGACGATCAAGCGCGCGGCCGCCGAGTTCGGCTACCTGCACCGCGGCTTCGAGAAGCACGCCGAGAACAGCACCTGGACCCAGGTCATCCCCTACACCGACCGCCTCAACTACGTCAGCGCGATGATGAACAACGTCGGCTACTGCAAGGCGGTGGAGGAACTGCTGGGCCTCGAGATCCCCGAGCGCGCGCAGACGATCCGCGTCATCGTCTGCGAGATGAACCGCATCATCGACCACCTGGTCTGCGTGGGCACCAACCTGGTCGACATCGGGGCCCTGACCAACTTTTGGTATTATTTCAACGCCCGCGAGAAGTTCTACAACATCATCGAGAAGCTCTGCGGCGCGCGCCTGACCACGGCCTACACCCGGATCGGCGGCCTGATGCGCGACCT
>JADYZQ010000299.1 GCA_020853015.1 Deltaproteobacteria bacterium | reverse complement strand
GGGCGGGCTGGAGCTTCCGCGGCTACAACATCCACGTCGGCGCCCTGTTCGGCACGATCATGGCCTACAACGTGTGGTTCCGCATCTGGCCCAATCAAAAGAAGATCATCACCGCGGTCCGCGACGGTCAGGCCCCCGATCCGGCGGCGGTGGCCCTGGCAGGCCTGCGCTCCCGGCAAAATACCTACATGTCGGTCCCGCTGGTCTGGACGATGCTCAACTCCCACAACAGCTGGGCGGCGAGCTGGTGGTGGTCGGTGCTGGCGGCCATCGCCCTGGGCTGGTTCGGCACCAGCCACCTGTTGAAGAAGGCGCCGAAGGTGCAGGGCTTCTAGATTTCCTTAAGTTAGGACAAAAAAGGCGGCCCCACCGGCCGCCTTTTTTTATGGTCTTCCCGAGGGCCATATTCCGTCGTGACCTTGCAAAAAAAAACGTATGATCAGGTTGGCTTTCCAACACATCTCACTAAAGGTCTCGGAGAACGGCGCATTCTCCTCGGCACGTATTATAAAATTTTAATAATTTCAACGAGTTAAGTAACCCCTCCTACCTAAACTCTGGTACGGTCATTGCTTAAAAAGCTGGAGATCGTTTTGGGATTTCATTCTTTATGGAGTCCCTATGTCTGGCGGCATCAAAAGAAGCTCAGCGTTTTCCGGATCCCATTTCGAGGCGGGGCGGGAGGCCCCCTTCGGGCGGGGTCGCGAGGGGCGGGCGACGGCCTGGCACCCATCGACCAAGTCCGTTTCGGCCATGTCGGAGATCCGCGCCGCGGAGGATCGCGCGCGTCGCTTCGGCGCCCTTGCCGAGACGGCCCCTCCCGAAAGGACGTGGCGACGATTTTTCTCGGGCCTGCTCGCGCGTTGGCGACAGGCGCGCCCCGCGCCTTTTCTTCTCATGGGTTTCTCCGCCTTGTTCTCGCGAGTACCCGAGTCCGATTCCCGATTGCTCAACGTTCATCCGGAGCTTTATGAGTTGGGGCATTACCTCGAGCGCGTAGCCGCGGGACAGGGGTCTCCGGATTCCGCGATTTGCCGCCGACTGGCCGAGCTGCTTCGCGAAATTTTTCCCGGCGAACGCAGCGAGGGCATCCAACGCCTCCTGACCGCCGACGTGGTTATCAACCAAGCTCACGGCCTCAGGCAATTATACCTGCTCCTGCTTTTGGAACCTAAGTCGCCGCGCATTCGAGCCCTGGCGGAGGCGAAATGGAATCCCTCGGATCCCGAAAGCCCCACTTTGCTGCAACATCTCTCTCGAACCCAAGCCGACTCGGTCGGGATTTTTCCTCCCAACCGGGAGGAATGGTGGCATCGGAATAAATATGTCCACGATGCGCTGGCGGTCCTGGATCTTGGCGCGCTGGGAGCCGCGGCCGCGAAGGGTCATCGTGAGGCCTTGGAGGCTCTACTGGAATTTCCCCTGCTGCAGGGGGAGTTTCCCGCGAGCTGGAGAAATTTTCACCCGCGTTATGGCGAGCAGGGCACCGAGTCGCAACAGGCGGTCGTTCATGGAATCATGGACCAGGTCCTGCACGTGGCCCGCGAGGGGATTCCATCGGTGAGGTGGTTCCTGTGGACGCACTTGTTTTCCACTCTCGGCACCCTGAGCAGGGCCGGCACGGAGATCCAAGAAGCGAGGGATTTTCACCACCTCCGCCTGCTTTGGCGCCTCGTCGATACGGAGGGCTTTCTCGATTATTTTTTTCAGTATAGCCGCTGGGTCAAGGGTTTGATCCTGTTTCGCATCGAGAATTACCTGCAGAACCATCCGCATTGGCTGGAGCGCTTCGCGGAGAGCTCTATCTCGGCAAAAATCGAGCTCTTCTTATTCTCGACTCCGGAATATTCCGCATTGGTCAACCTCGAAGAGATGGCGGCGGCCGCCCCGGAGAAGTTTCCCGAGTGGCACGCGCGCCGGCTGATGGAGTTCGCCCATACCCTGACCGGTCGCGAGCCGGCGGAAGTCCAGGAGCGCATCCAGCACGCCCGTCGCGCCTTGAGGATATTGGCCCGGCACCGCGAGGACATTCGAACGCGGATGAACCAAGTCGCGGGGACATGGTGGGCGGCGCCGCGAATTCAGAGGTGGTTACCATCGGCCACGGGTTTATTCCAGGGCGTTCCGCAGCCGGATTTTCCGACTTCGTCGGCGGCCATTCCTCCCCGAAGACCTTCTATCGATCCCGAGCCGACTCGCATCTTTGAGGATGCGCGGGGCCAAGAGAGCGCCGTGGAACCAAATTCCCCGCCCGCGCTTGAACTCCGAACCCATCCCGCGCCGATTTCCACCCCCAACCCTGTACCGACAAATTATCCTACGGAGGTGGCGCGGGTGCCTCCCCAAGAGACGAGTCATCCCAATAGGGTGTCCATATCGCTGCTTGCCGAACCCAATCCGGGCGAGATCGGGCTGAGGGAACAAGACCATCTCATCATCCAAGTCGGCGGCGGCGGGCGTCTTCCCAAAAATTTCACCGTGGCCGCGAATTTGGGCATGGAGCTACTGCTCAGCACCGACGTAGCCGGGGCCGGCCCTAGGCTGCGGCTTATTTACCAAAACGGCCTGTTGCGGGTGCTCGAGGCGAGCGAGGGAGTGACCCAGCATGCCCCCGGAGGTGTCCTGCCACTTTCCGCGAAGCAGTGGATCGAAACCGGCACCGGGATTTGGATCGGCGAGTATTTCGTCCGCGTCATTCATCCCGAGCGCATGATTGAACTCGACTAAGAAAAGGCTATCGAATCCCTTTTGGGGATCCCTTCTCTCCGCGAAGGACGGAAACTATGTAGATCCTCTTCCCTGCGACTCGATAAAAGATGCGACATGGCGCCACGACGAGCTGTCGATAGGGGAAATCTCTTATTTCCACGGGCTTTGTTCCTAACAGGGGAAACCGTCCCAATAACTCGATCTTTTGAAACACGCGATGGACAAAGCGCCGTGCGGCCTTAGGTTTGTCCAGGGCGATATAATCGGCAATGACTTCTAGATCGTTGAGGGCCGGTTCGGTCCAAACTACTTGAGCCATCGTTTCATTTTCCGCTTGGCCTGCGCTTGGCTTAGCACCCGCCCTTCTCGGATGGCCTTTTCCCCCCTGGCAATGCCCTCCAAGATTTTCATTCTTTTTTGCAGTTTATGGAAGGCGTGGACGCTCAAGAGGTAAGCGGCGCCCCGGCCGTGCTCGGTGATGAGGATAGGGCTCGAACTGCGCTCGAGGCTGGCGATGATTTGGGTGGCTTGCCGCTTGAGATTGGTGACGAGCTCGGTTTTCATAAGTGATACAAAAGTATCACTTACGTCAAACCTGAGTCAACGACGCATCCATCAGAGGCCGGCGAAAGCCTTGCGCGGTCAGCCTGCCGGCGGGGCGGTATTCTGCTTCGCGGCCTGCCGCGCCGCCCAGCGCTTTCCGCTGGCGCGGCCCTTGAAGTAGCCCCAAATCCAGCCGACCAGCCAGCCGAAGAAGGCCGGCAGCAGCGTCCAGAAGCCGACGACCTTCGCCTTCTGCTTCCAGTCCATCTGCTTCCAAAGCTGGGCGATGCCCTGGTAGTCGGGGGTGAGCGCCCCGGTGCCGGCCCGCGGCATGGGGACGGGCTTGGACAAAGGATTGTAGACGGTCTCGCCGCCGGTCGGGGCCGCCGGGGCTGTCGGCGTCGTGGGGGCCGCGGGTGCGGCCGGCGGGGCGCCCGCGTCCGCGGCGGAAGCGGCGCCCCCGCCCGGAATGATTTCCAAAGTGTATTCCGTCTCGGAAGGATTGTAGCCGCCCTTGACCTTGAGGACGTATTCGCCCGCCTTGGCGAGCGGGAGGTTCTCCATCTTCGCGACCGCCCCGGCATTGGGGGCGTTTTCACCGCCGACGCGGACGCCCTCCGCGTCGAAGAGCTCGAGGCCTAAGTGGACCTTTTCGCTGACCGGCCGGACGCGGATCGTCACGGTGCCGGCGGGGAGTTGGACTCGGTAGGTGTCGATCTCGTCGTTCGGATTGACGTAGCCCTTGTGGGTGCCCGGCTGGATCACCAAGGCGGTGTCGCGTGTGTCGCCCGCATCCTGCTTGCTGCCCGCGTCGAAGAGCTCGGAGATCTCGACCTTGAAGCGGTGGTCCTTGTGCTGGTTGTCGTAAGCCGAGCCGACCAGGACGTAATACTTGCCGCCGCCGTCGGTGGGCACCGGAAAGATAATCTGCTTGGCGTCGTTCTTCCCGCCGATGATCTCTTGGTGGGCGATCTGCGTCTTTTGCGGGCTCTGCAGGCTGACGCCGGCGTAGGGATTCAGGTTTTCTTCATAGGTGTTGTCGGGATTGATGCGCACGCCCTTCTCGCCGGTCTCCAGCGAGACGACGATCTTCTGCCCCGGCTTCGCGTCGACGGAGAAATAGTCGTATTGGTTCTGCTTTTGGTGGTGGTTTAAGCGGAGGAGCTTGCCGACCGGGATGGGGACGGACGTCTCGTAGTTGTCGCCGCCGCGGATCTCCTCGCCGTAGACCGAAGAGCCCGCCTTCTGGATGACCAGCGACTCCTGCGTCAATTTCTGCAGGGTGCCGGTCAGGCTGGCGGAGTCCTTGGCGTCGAAATACTGCCCGCCGGTGGCGCCGGCGATGGCGGCCAGCTGGTTTTTGGCGTTGGCGTCGACGTCGAAGCCGATCACGTTGATCTTGAGCTTGAAGCCCTTCGCGATCAGGGCCTTCGCCACCGCGACCGGGTCGCCGCCGCAGCTCTCCTCGCCGTCGCTGACCAGGATGATGGTCTGGGCCTCGTCGGCCCCCATCACGAAGTCGTTGGCGGCCTGCTCGAGGGAATAGGCGATGGGCGTCTGGCCCAGCGGGGACGCCGCGTTGACCACGCCCAAGAATTGCGGCTTGTTGATGGGGCCGAAGGGGATCACCAGCTCGGTGTCCTGGCAGCTCTTGGCCTTGTCCGCGGGGGGGACGCGGTGCGAGTAGAGGCGCAGCGCGACGATGGTGCCGTCGGGGATGCCCTGGACCATCGCGGTCAGGGATTTCTTCGCGGCGTCGATGCGCTTCTCGCCGCCGGAGAGGGCGTTCATCGAGCCGCTGACGTCGAGGATGTACTCGATGCGGGAGGCGGCGGAGGCCGTTGCGGCCATCAGGGCCAGGCTTAAAATCGACAAGAAGGAAATGACGGATTTTTTCATAGGAATCCCCCCCCTTTCGGGATGTCTCGTGACCGGGGAATCTAGCGAGGATTTAAGGCGAAGGCCAGCGCTTTGTGGGCGAAGACTAAGGCCGGCAGCCCGGGCTTTGGCGACAGAGGGCCTCGAGGTAGTCGACGATGCGGTTGCGAAAGCCCCGGGGCGTCCAGGGCTGGTTGTCGTAGGGCATCTCGGCCCAGATCTCGCCGGGACGCAGCCGCCGCCCGTCGCCGCCGAAGGCGACCTCCAAGCCGCGCGAGGCAGCTTCGACCGATCCCAGAAGCGGCATCGGGTTGAGCAGCAGCTCCAAGTGGAAATCCCCCAGGGCATAGCCGCGTCGCCGGTCGACGCCGTCGACGCGGTCCCAGCGCCAGCGGGTGTCCCGGATCAGCGGCGGCCCGACGCGGCGCAGCCTGGAATCCAGCAAGTAGACGTCCCCGTCCCGGTCGCCGCGCAGCCGCAGCGCGCCGCGGCCGTTCCAGTGCCGCGGGTCCTCGGGATAATTCATGCGGAAATTTCCTTCGAGGTGGCCGTCCAGGCCGACGAAACGGGCGCCGCCCGGCAGGTTGCGCCGTAGCCGCGGGGGCAGGACGTCGAGGCCTTGCAGGTTGAAGGCCAGGTCGAGGTTGCGGAGCGCCGTGGGGCGGCGCTCCGAGTCCAGTTCCACTTCGAGGCCGCCGCGCTCCGTGCCGTTCAGGTGGACGTGGATCGGTCCCCGCAGCCGGCCGGCGGGGCTGCCGCGCTCGTTCGCCCGAAGGTCCAGAAGCGGGATGCGGACCAGGAGGTTGCCGGCCTGGAGCTCGAGACGGTCCAGCTCGGCCTCCAGCCGCGGCTGCCGCAAGTAGACCAAGCCGCCCCGGCGCCCGAGGCTAAACGCCTCGCCTTCGAGCCGAAAGTCCCACAGCGTTCGACCGTCCGCCTCGGCGAAGCGTTGGGCGCGCAGGACGCCGCCGATCAGGTTGAAGGCCGGCGCGCGGGCCCCGCCCGGCGCGGGAGCCGGGTTAAGGTCGAAGAGGTCCAGGTGCAGCTCGGCGGCGTCCTCGAGGAGGGCGGAGAAATCGTAGGCGCGGGGCTCGGCGTCGCGCAGCGGCAGCGGGAGGTGGCCGCGGAGGTCGACCCGGTGGTGGTTTTCCCAGACGCCGCGCAATTCGACCGTCGCGGGGAGGCTGCGATGCCGCGCGAGCGTCGCGTCGTTAAGCGAGAAGCCCTCGAGGACGCGGCCTTCGCGGAAAATGTCTTGGTCGGGGTCGTCGCTGAAAAACAGCTCCCCGTCGCGGAAGAGCTCGCGGCGGCTCGAGGCGTCGATCAGCTCCAGGCCTTCGATGGAAAGCGCCGTGCTGCCGGGGATCGGCGCGGGCCCCCCGGCGCCGAGTCGAAGCGTGGTGAAGAAGGCCAGCGGCGCGCGCAACTCGAAATTTCCCCGCGGGCCGCGGAGCTCGGCGCTCAACACCAGGTTGCCCTCGAGGTGCAGCTCGCCGGCGGCGGGATCGAATGCGCCGCGCAGTCCCGGCGGGATCGTCACGCCCAGCAAGGCGCGGGGCGTCTCGCCGCCGCGCAGGGCGCCGCTCAGGACGGCGGGCTCCGCGCCGGCCTCGGCGTCGCCGAGGGAGAGGCGGAGCTCCGGCACCGTGACCGAAAGATCGCTCAACCCGAAGGCCCAGCGGCCCGCGTCGTGGAGCGCCAAGCGGAGGTTGCCGCTTAAGCCCAGGCCGCGCCAAGCCGGCCGCAGCAAGGAAACGACGGCCTCCAGCGAGACCTGCGCCTCCAAGGAGCGCAGCTCGCGGGCGACGGGGTCGAGGCGGAGGCGCAGGGCGGGACCCTCCGCGGGTCCCGTCAGGCGCGCGGAATCCAAAAGCAGGCGCGGCTCTTCCGTGTCCGGATCTCGCCCGTAGCCCATCGCCTGGAAGACGAGGGACAGGGGAGTCAGCGTCGCCTCGACCTCGCGCTCCGGCGTCACGACGGCGCGCAGCCCCAGTCGCGAAGGGCCCAGGTCCAGCATCCCGGGGAGGAAGAGATCTTGGAGGTCGCTGAGTTCCAAGTTCAACTCGCTCCCCGTCTGGACCAATTCGAAGAGGCTTTGCAGCCTTCGCCCGCTGCCGAGGAAGAGGCGCTGCAGCCACGACTCCGAGCCCGGCGGCCGCGGCGGATGATTCTCGCGATAATTTTGGATCCGGCCCAGCAGGTCGTTGAGCTCGTAGGTCCGGGGCGGAGGGGCCTCGGAGATCGCCGGCGAGCGGAATTCCGTCGGCAGGGGCAGGCAGAGATTGGCCGAGACGCCGGCGCCGCCGCCCAGATTGAAAATTTCGGGATAAAGGGCGATACCCCCGGTGTAGTGCGGGTGGGGCGACGCCAGCAGTCCGTGCCGCGGGTCGGCGAGCAGGGATTGGGGCAGGAGACAGAGGTCGCCGTCGGATTCGAAGATGGCCTGGCGCGAGATCCCGGAGAGGTTGACGAAATACGGCCCGTCGACCGAGACGCCGTGCAGTGCCAGCAGGCCGCGCTCCAAGGGGAGCTCGTTACCCTCCGCCTCGAGGCGAAGCTCCAGGCGCCCGCCCGGCGCCGCGTGGACGTCGGTGGTGTAAGTGCTCCAGGAATGGAAATCCTCCCGCCGCGAACCGTTGTAGGTGAAGTTGCGCAGGCCTAGGCTCAGCCCCAGGGAGGCGTCCCGGACGTCGACGAAATAAGGCCGCACACCCGGTCGGGCGGCCCTCAAGGTCTCGCGGTAATTTTCCCGCACCCACCAAGAGAAGGCGGGCAGTAGATCGCGGTCGCGGGCGAGGCGCTCGGGCCAGTGCGGGCGGGCGGGGCAGTCGATGTCGGGCGGGACCGTCGCGGTCGCATCGGAGCCGTTGCGGCCGCCCTCGGGTCCCAGCGCCGGCTCGCGCGTCAGCCATTCCAATTCGTTTCGGCTGGGTCGCGTGCCCTCGCCGCCGTGGCAATTATTGCAGGGGGTCATTCCTCAGTCCTCGCGATTTCTCAGCGTCCCGTCCGCACCGGCCAGCGCACGAAGCGGAAGGAGCCGCCGCGGTCCGGGTCGTTGAGATAGATGTTGGCCCAGTAGTTCGGGTCCAGTTCGAAGGTGGTGCGGCGCCGTCCGTCGGCGCCCGCGCGGCCCTCCATCACGAAGCGCGGCACGCGGATGCCGCCGAATTGGCCGCGGCCGTCGGTCTCGTGGATGTTCAAGATCAGGTCGTCGAACTGGGTGCGCCAATCGCCGGAGTCCTCGCGGCTGATGGCGACCCCGCCGATGCGGAAGAAGTCCCCGTCGCCCAGCAGGGCGCGCACCGTCTCGGGCAGGTGGGCGACCAGCGGGCCCATGTCGGGGCGCCGCTCGCGACGCGTCGCGCGTCCCCCCAGGTCGGGGAAGAGGCCGCGGACGAAGCCCCAGATCGGCAGCCCCACCCAGATGCTGCCCCCGCCGCGGACGTGGTGGACCGTGATGGGGCCGGAATGCAGCTCGCGGACCTGGCCGCGGGGCCCTGCCTCGCTCTCCAACTGGCGGTATTCCACCGATTGGAGGTCCTCGACCGACACCTGGGCCTCGGCGAGCTGCACCCGCGTCTGGATGACGGAGGCGGCGGGCAAGGACTCGAGGAAGCCCGGCAGGCTGCCGGGGCAGTGCGTGAGCCAGGACTCGGCGATGCGGAAGCCGATGTTCAACGGCGCCGCCCCCTCGGCGCGGCGCAGCGACCAGCCGTTGCGGAAAAACTCGAAGTGGGCGCGGCCGTCGACGTGGAGATCGCGGATGTCGGGCGAGATCGTGAAGTTGCCGAACACGGTCGGTCCCTCGCTGAAGCCGTTGGGCAGGGAGGCGCGCAGGTCGACGTTCCCTTCAAAGGTGATGGCGCCCTGGTTCATCGACATCTCGCCGTCGCTCAGGTGAAAAGAGCCGTCGCGGATCGGGATGCGTCCGTCGGTGTGGATGCCCTCGATGCTTAAGCCCGGGCCGCGGATCACGAGGGGGCCCGGCTCGCCGGTGGCCGAATAGCCGCGGCGCACGGTCAGCTCGGGGATGTCCAGGTGGCCGAGCGTGAGGTTGAGGGCGGGGTGCTCGACGCGGATGTCGTCGCCGCTCAGCGAATGCAGCTCCAGGCTCCAGTCGCGGCCGCCGGGCGCTCGGGTGAAGGAGAGGTCGGCGATCCGTGCGGAAGGCAGCACCGCGTGCAGGCCGGCCTCCTCGGCGTCGAGGTCCAGCTGCTGCGCGCGCAGGCCCTCGAAGCGGATGTTCATGCCGAAGGGCGGCGCCGGGGAGGCGGCGTCCACCATGACCGGGAAGCGCAGCTCGATCACCCCCCGATTGGCGTGCAGCGAGTCGGCGCCCAGCGCGATCCCGCGCTCGCGGAAGGCCATGCGGCCCAGCTCGAGGGGCTCGATCGTCAGGTCCAGGGCGAGGCGCACCGTCGATTCGCCGGGCCCGGGGTGGGCGACCCGTTCTAGAAAATAGCGGCCACGCAATTCCGTCCCCGCAGCGAGGTTCAGCTCCCCGATCGGCAGCGGGATCGTGCCGGCGCGCAGCCGCCCGCGAAAGTCGACGTGGGGCAGCTCGCCGTCCGGGATCGCGGCCAGCCGCGCGGGGTCCCGTGCCAAGGCGGTCGAGAACCAATCCAAGACCGGCCCGCGGCTGGCGCTGATCATCGGCAGCTCGGCGAGCCCGGCCGCGACGCGGGTCGCGTTAAGCCCACGGCGGTGCTCGTTGAAGCGGACCACCTCGGCCCGGTCGCGGGGGATGGCCTGGCGCAGGCCGCGCAGCGGCGGGAGCGGCGGCGTCTGCCGGGCGCGCTCCGCGTTCATCCAATCCAGCTCCTCCTGTATGACGATCATCTCGGTGTTGGGATTGATGAAGGGAGCGGCCTCCCGCAGGGCAAAATTCCGCTCGGGGTCGAAGAGGGGGCTGAAGATGCGCACGACGTCGCCCAAGCGGCGCGGGAAGGTGTTGTAGCGGATGCCGAGCCGGCTGAAATGGCTCTCATCCGTCAGCCCGAGCGTCGGGAAGAAGGCCCAGAGCATCAGCGCCCCGTAACCGAAGCGCAGCAGGGTGTCGCCGTTGGCGACGCCCTCCTGGAGCGCGGCCAAGGCCGTGCTCTGCACCGGCGAGAAGCGGAACATCCAATCGCGGTGCGGCGGCGGGGCCGCCTCGCTTTCAAAGGGCGTGGTCAGCGGGCCGCTGCCGCCCAAGGGGTTCTCGTAGCTGAAGTCGCCGCGGTCGACGATCTCGTCGACCGAGCTGCGGCTCAAGAAACGCCGGTCGTAGCGGATGGTCGGCGGGTCGACGATCGAGAAGCCGTCGATCTCGAGGTTGTTTAAGGCGACGACGTTCCAGACGTTGGGCTCGAAGTCGATCGACATCCGGGTGATGAGGCTCTCGTCGGTGCCGCGGATCGGCCGCACCTCGCCGTGGATCCGCGCCCGCGTGTTGCTGCGCACCACCAGGTTGGGCGCGGCGGGGCGCTCCCCGCGCGGGGTGTATTCGGAATAGCGCTCGAGATTGCTGCCCCCGTTCACCGAGACGTTGAAGAAGTCCAGATCCAAGGCCTGGATGTGGTCGGCCAGGGAGGCGATCGCGGGGAGGAAGTCCACCAGGCTCAGCCGCCGCGGGGGCGTCGCCTCGCGCGCTTCTCCCGCCCGCAGCAGGGAGGTGTCGAGCCGGAAGGGATTGGGGCGCAGGATCTCCGAGACGGGCCGCGAGAAGAGCGGCGGGAGCCGGAAGCTCGGCGGCGTCAACAGGATGAGCGGCGGTGCCGCGACCGGCGCGGAGCGGCAGGTCGGAGGTTCGGTCCGGACTTCGGCGCGCGGCGGGGTCCAGGCCTCGTCGCAGCCGCCGCATTCGAGGCGGCCGGGCGAAAGATCGATCGTGATCGGCGGGGTCATGGGCGGCGTCCTCCTGCCATGCCGGCGCGGCACTCCGCGTTCTGCCGGCAGAGGGCGAGCAAGTAGTCGACGATGCGGTTGCGGAAGCCCTCGAGGTCCCAGGGCTGGTTGTCGTAGGGCATCACCCCGTTGACCTCATAGGAAAACAGGCGCTGGCCGCGGGCCCCGTAGGCCTCGGCCCCGGTCTCGGGGCGGGCCGTCCCCCGCGGCAAGAGCTCGGCGAAGTTGAGCAGGGTGTCCAAGTGAAAATCCCCCAGGGCGTAGCGGCGCCGCCAATCGATGCGGTCGACCCGGCGCCAGCGCCAACGGGTGTCGCGCACCAGCGGGAGGCCGACCCGCCGGCCCGCGGCGTCCATCAGGTAGATGTCGCCGTCGCGGTCGCCGCGCAGCCGCAGGTCGCCGCGGGCGCGCCAGCGGTGGCGATCCTCCGGAAACTCGGCGGTGAAGCCGCCCTCGAAGTGCCCGTCCAGCCCGATGCCCGCGACGGAGGGGTTCAGCAGGTCGAGCAGGCCGCGCGGCAGGACGCGCAGCCCCGCCGCCCGGAAGCGCAGGTCGAGGCCGGTGACGTCCAGGCGGCGCTCCGGGCCGTGCCACAGGATGTTCAAGGCGCCCTCCGCGCCGGGCTCCAAAAGCAGGGTGACGGGGCCGCGCAGGAGACCGCCGGGGGCGCCGTGCGGGTTGAGGCCGAGGCGCAGCCGGGGGACGCGGATCTGGCTGACGCCGTCCTGAAATTCCAAGCGGTCGACGGCCAGCTCCCCTTCGACGCCGCGCAGGACCACCGGGCCGCGGTCGATCGCCGCCGCGCGGAACTCGGCGAAGTAATGGTCGTGGCCCTCGTACTCGCGCTCTGAGCGCAGCTCCAGATGCCCCTCGCGCACCAGGGGGCGGCGGGCGGGCGCGCCGTTTTCGCCCTCCCTCAGGTCGAAATCGAGGCTGAGGCTGCGGCCGCGTTCCGACTCGGCGCTGCGCAGGGCGACCTCGGCCGCATAAGAGTGCGAGCCGTTGAGTTGAAACAGGATCTCGGCCGAGAGATTTTCCAACAGGCCCTCGAAGTCGTAGCGCGCCGCCTCGGGACGCAGCGGGAGCGGGACGGCGGCGCCGAGCTCCACGCGGCGGGTGCGGCTCGCCCAGCCGGAGAGCGAGAGGCGCGCCCGGGGTTCGGCCGAGGGGCCCCGCAGGAAGGCCTCCAAGCCCGGCGGGGACTCCGGACGGTCGCTCAGCGTCAGGGAGAATTCGGTCAGGAGGGGACGCCGTCCGCCCGCCTCCCACAGCTCGCCGTTTCGAAATTCTAAAGAGGTCGATTCGGGCAGGGGCTCCAAGCCGGTCTCGGTCAACTGCCAGGTGCTGCGAAACAACAGCTGGCCGTCGAGCTCCACCGCGCCCAAGGCGGGCAAGGCGGCCTGCGCGCTCAGCGCGAGATTGCCTTCCATCCAGAGGCGGCCGGTCGCGGCGTCAAACTCGACCCGCAGCCCCGGCGGCGTCTCGACCCCGTCCAGCTCCGCGCTCGCGGCGGCCGCGACCAGCGTCGCCGTCTCGAGGCGGATCGGCGGGCGCGTCGGGCCCGGCCGCGCCGGGAAGTCGATGGGGTCCAGGTTGATCTCGAGGTCGCGGGACTCCGCTGTCACCGCTTGGCCCCCGCGATAGATGACCTCGAAGCTGCCGCGCGAGGGGCCGAGGTCGAGGATGCCGGGGAGAAAGAGGTCGTTGAGCTGGGCGATGTTTAAATCGATGCGGCTGCCCGGTTCCAGCCATTCCTGGAGGGGTTGCAGGATCGCCCGCGCCCGGCTGAGCGGCCCGCGCGGGTCCGGCGCGGCGGGCACGGCGCCGGTGGAACGGGCGCGGCGCCAGTCGAGGAGGCGCGCGATCAGAGTCTCCAAATTGAAATGCGCCGGCAGGCGTCCGTTCGGCTCCAGGAGCTCCGCCGGAATAAATCGCGTCAACAAGTAGTCGATCCGCAGATTGTCGCGGTGGTTGGGATAGGTCGCGGCTGGGTAGCAATCCGCCGCGCCTGCGTCGGGGGCTCGCGCCAGACATTCGGCCACGGCCTCCCACTGATCCCCTGCGGGGAGGTCGCGGCCCAGCGGCGGGCGCGGGACCATGAAGGGGTCGAGTAAGAACAAGGCGCCGGCACCGGTGCGGGCGATGGCGTGCAGCTCGCCGTAATCGCCGACGCTGACCCGTTCGGGCCAGAAATTGAGGCCGAGGGGGCCGTCCAGATAAACGCCGTCGATGGCGAGGAGATTTCTCAGGCCGAGCTGAAGGGCGTTGTCGCGGACCTCGAGGCGGGAAGTGAGGGCGGCCCCGGGGGAGATCTCCACGCCTAGGGCCTGGTAGGGCGAATCGCTCCAAGGAAAGCCCGCGAATTCCCGAAGGCCGGGGCGAAGCCGGATCTCCGCCGCGAACTCGGCGCGCCCCACGTCGAGGCGCAGCGGCCGCGGCGTCTCGCGCGCCGCCTCGAAATTGCTTCGCACCCACCACTCTTGTTGGGGGAGCTCGGGATCCACCGCAGAGATCCAGTCCGGCCAGCGTCCCTCGGTGGGACAGGGGGGGGGCTCGGGCAGGGTCTCGTCGAGCGAGGCGGTGCCGCGGGCCCCGTGACAGTTGGCGCAAGGGGGCGTCATGCCGAGACCCCTCTCGACCCAATGGCCCTTCGCGATGGCGTGCCCCATGCGAAATGCGTCATGATTTCATGATTTTTAGGCGGCTACCCTCTTTTAACCGCTGTGCCCCGGCAGGTTCCCTACCTAATTTATCGGGGCTTCCTAGGGGAAGTTGCCCCGGAAGACAACCAAATTCTCTAGGGATTCTAAGGTTTTACCTTCACGCACCGCGGCAATTGGAAACCGCCGATCCACTAACTAAGGCAGGTCGGGGGGTTTGGCCCCGCGGACGTGCGCTTCCATCCAGCGCTGCCAGCTGGCGAGGTCGGGGGGCCTCAGGCTCAGGTCGTGGACCGTCATCCGAAAGCGCAGCTGGTCGCCCAGGCCAAGGTCGCGCTGAAACTCCAGATCCTCGCCGGCGGGGATGCGGGGGTTCTTTCGGTTGTGGCGGAGGTATTGATGTTCCAGGGTGGGTACTTCTGTGCCCAAATAGCCCGGATTTCGGCTCAGAATCAATAAAATGTCCTCCGGCCCATAGGGCTGTTCTTGGTTTTTCAATAGGGCCTCCATCGGGCTTAGGACCTCGACGCTCCGCCTCCCCTGTCCTTGGGGGGAGGGGCGAATCCAAATCTGCAGGTTGCTGACGCTCCCGATCTCCGGGTCTTCGACCTCCCTCTGGTGGAGGGTGAGTAGGATGTGCTGGGTGAGGCCGTGGAGGCGTTTGCGCTCCTTTTCCCCCCGGATCATCATCTCGTCCAAGTAGCGGTCGACGCTCTCTCGGGCCCCCGCCATGATCCGGGGAAAATAGGCGACCAGGAGGGTGGGACCGGTGATCGTCGACTTGTTGGGCTCGGCCGGCGCTTGGTTGACGGGGGCAGGCTCGGCGGGGAGGGGACCGGGTGGCCGCAGCTCGCGGGTCGGCTCCAGCAAGACGTATTCCTTGGCGGCGGGGGGCAGGGTGTCGAGCAGGGGCTCGGCCCTTAGGCCCTCGCTCGCGAAGCCTTGGATTGATCGGTAAAAGGGGAGGAAGCCGGCGACCGGCGGGAGGCCAGCCTGCTGGCGGCGCAGCTCCCAGACCGCGTTGGGCAGGTAGTCCTGGAGTCGCAGCGAGCCGTCGGCGGTATTCAACCGGAAGCGCACCTCGTTGGGATCGCTCTGCGGGCCCAGCCGGCTTCTCGGGTGCAATTCCAGGGCGTAGTTTTCCAGAGAGCCGTCGACCGGCAGGAGGCGGACCAAGAGCTCCCGCCGCCGCGCGATGGCCGCGGCGACCTGACCCTCGATGCGCAGGTTGAGGGCGTTCCACAGCTCGACGCGCAGCCGGGCGGCCAAGAGGGCGACCAGGCGAATGGATTGCGCGTCGCGCCCTTGCGCGGCGCCCCAGCGCTGCGCGTCCCGACCGATCACGCCCTCGTCGGGGGGCGGGTCGCTGCCGCGGCGGCCGCGGACGATGGGCGGCGAGGGCCGGCCGCCCTGCTCGCCCTCCATGAGGATGTTCAACTCGCGGGCGCGTACTTGGGGCTCGAGCGGCAGGGCCCAGGCGAGGCGCGGGCTTAAGGCGGACTTGACGGGAGGGCCGGAGAGCTCGGCCTGCAGGTCGAGGCCCCGTTGCCAGGCGTCGAAGGACTTTCCGAAGAGGGGACGACTGAGGGCGCCGGCGACATGGAATTGCAAGAGGAGGGCGAGGGAATCGACGAGCGTCGTCGCCCCGTCGAGGCGCGGCCGCAGGCCGAGGCGTTCTTCCAAGGCATGACCGAGTTGGATGCCGGTCAAGAGGGCGCCCTGCTGGAACAACATCTGTAGGGGCCCTTCGCGAAGGGCCCCTACGGGGGCGACAAACCTACGGTTCGCGGCGCTGCCTCCCCATCCCGCCAACTTTAATCCCCCCAAGACCAGATAACTCGACGCGACCTCCCGGCCGAAGGTCTCGCCGCGCCAATCCTGCCCCCGCCCCAAGGCCGCCCCGCCCAGCTTGGCGCCGAGCGCGAAGGCCGGCGCCTCCAGGGCGAAACCCGCCAGCGCCGCCGCGCCCTTAAGGCCGGGGCCGCGCGTCAGGAGACCGGGCGGCAATTGCAGCAGGCCGCGCAGCGTCGTGAGGCGCGTCATGCGATAGACCGCCCCGGCCGCGCCCATGGCGAAGAGGGTGCTGGGCTCGAGGGCCTCCCGCGTCAGGCGCCGCAGCAGGACTTCGGCGCGGGGGCCGAGGGCGCCGCGGCCGAGGATCGCATCGAGGCCCTCTTGTGCGAGGGTCCGTTCGCGCTTGTCCCCCGTTAAAGGGGGAACGGCCCCCACAGCGGGTGTCTCTTGCAAGACCGCCGAATATAATTCCGCCGCCAGCTCCGGCTGCGCCGCCTCCAGGCGTCGCCCGAAATTCATCAAGTCGCGATAAAAGATTTCCGGATCGGTCTCCCGCCCCAGCGCCTCCAGCTCGCGGGCCTGCGCGGGACTCCAAGGCAAGTCGCGCAGCCGCGCCCAGCCGCCTTGCGGGTCGTCGAAAGCATAAGTCTGCTTGTCCCGGCGAGGCCTCGATCCGATGCGGATCCCGGCCGTGTCTCCCCAGTTCATGTGGCACCCGATTCGTACCCCGAAATTCCGCCCTCGGGAACGTCACGGTGCGAGCGATGTCGCGATGGCCGCTGGATCGGCATTAACCCAGGAAGGTTGCGATATCCATCAAGATTCGGGGAGGGCGGTGACGGGGTCGCCGACGGCCAGGTCGAGGACCTCCATGTTGGGGACCCAGAGTTGCAGGCCGGGCATCCCCAGCTCGGGGGTGTTGGCCTCGAGGGTGAGCAGGCTGTAGCCCTCGCGGAGGTTCCGCACCAGGCCGGCGACCCGGTACCATTGCTCCGGCGCGGCGTCGACGTCGGGGACCAAGTCGACGCGGTAGGCCCGCACCTCCGCCTCTCCGGCGAACCCCGTGAAGCCGTAGACGATTTGCGGCGGGAGGACGCGGAGCCCGCGCAGGCCCTCCAGGGCCTGGACGACGGAGTCGCGGGCCTCGCCCAAGACCGCCACCGAGGTAATGCGGCCGGTGGCGCGGGCGTCGACGGAAAGCATGGCCTCTTCGATTCGGCGGCCCTGATCGCGGTGTCGCTGCGTCACGTTGCGGACGGCGGGACTTCCGTCGTCGAAGGCGACGATCTGGCCGTTGCCGGCCTCGAAGAGGACGCGGACGTTGCGGACGAGGCGCTCCTCCTTGTTGTCGTAGACGGTGCCGCTGGCCAGGGCGCTGTACAGCGAGCCGGCGACGGGCAGTCCTTGGACCTCGCGGATGTCGCCCATCAGGATCCGCATGTTCACCATCGCCCGCGAGCCGCTGGCGAAGCCCGCGAACTCTTCCGCCCAGCCTTGGCGCTGCCGTCGCCGGACGGTGACGTCGATGCCGCGCGTGGTGGTGCGCACGCGCTGACCGTCGCCCGCCACCTCCGACCTCAGTCCCCGGTAGGCGGCCTCGATGGCGTCGAATTGCGCCAGATCCTCCGGCGCCGTGAAGTGGCGGCGGAAGAGCTGGACGATCTCGAAGAGCCGGTTGAGCCGGTCGCCGATCGCGTTCAGTTCTTGGAGGGCGACGGTGTAGAACGGAAAATCCCCCCGCTCCTGCCGCAGCCGCTCCAGGCCTTGGCGATAAGTCTCGAGGCGCTGGCGCAGGACGCCGTCCCAGCGCGGCATGCGCAGCGACTGGAAGGAGGGGCGCGTCAGGCCCGCGGCCGGCGTCGCGACGGGCACCCAATGCTCCTCCTTGCCGCAGATCTGACGGTGGATTCGCAGGAGGGACCGCAAGGTGTCCGTCCGCGCCGCGGCGCCGCGCTGCTCGTGCGGGTCCAGCCAATCGGGCTGGCTTAAGCTCATCTCCAAGAGGGGCATGGGCGTGCTGAGGGTATTGGAGAAGCGCTGAATTTCGGAAAAGATCTCTTCCGGGTCGCGGAAGGCGGCGACGGGCGTGCTGTCGCGCCGCGGTTCCTCGGCGGGTTCGGGCGTCGCGGGGCGCGAGCCGAAGAGGCCTTGGACCTGCTCCAGCAGGTTGCGCCGCGGCCGCGGCGGGACCGGAGTCTGGGGGGGCCGCGGCAGGCGGAAGACGAAGATCGCGGGCGCGTCCCGCTCCTCGACGGGGTTACGGCCGAGGCGGCGGGTGACCGTGACGAATTCCCCCGGCTCCTCCGCGCTGGGCTCGGTCCCGAAGACGTCGCGCCCGGCCTCGGCCACGAATTCGACCGTGTCCCGGTCGCGCAGCTCGTACCATTGGAAGGGCGCCAGGTTGCGGCCGTTGATGCGCAGGCCCCGCGAGCCGTCGTGGGCCCGCACCTCCACCTTCCCCGCGACGACCCGCAGGTCCAGGTGGCGCCGCGAGATGTGGCGCAGGTGATCGGGAAAAAGATTTTCCGCCGCCCGACTGGCGCGGCCCAGCGCCAGGACTTGGCCCTCGGCGGGCGGCGTTAGGAAGCGCTGGTTCTCCGGCACGGCCTCGGGCGGCGGGGCGAGGAAGTAGCGCTCTTCGGAAAAATTCGGATTTTCGAACCAGCCCAGCAGACCGGCGTGGGGCGGTCGGTCGGAGCCGCGCCGCGCGCCCTCGCCTGGATTGGCTTGCACCACCATCGCGACGCCGCCCGCGAGCAGGCTGCCCATTCCGGCGAGCAGCCACGGGAGGTCGGCGCCACCGCCCGAGCCCATCCCGACCGAGGCCTCGGCCAGGGAGGGATGGAAGAGCAGGCCCAAGCCCGAGCCCGCTGCGAGCAGGGCGATCAAGCCGCCGCTTGGACCGGAGTTCGCGGCCGGGCGCGGCGCGCGGCTGCGCGACCAGACGGCGAAGGCACGGTGCCGGATCTCGAAACTTCCGTCTTCCCACAGGGCCTCGAGGGCGCGACGGGCGCCTTCGTGTTCCCCGCCTGCCAAGAGGGCCTCGGCGGTGCGCAGCCGGACGGCGGGGAAGCGGCTCTCCAAATAGGCCTCCAGCCGCTCGCTCGCCTCCAGACTCGCGCCCAACTCTAACCGGGCGCGAGCCGCCTCGACCTGCAGGCGCTCGGTGGCCTGGATCGAGGCGGGTTCGGTTGTCAAAAAGAAGGTTTCGAGGGCCTCGCGATCCCCCCGCGCCCGGGCCGAGGCGATCCACAGCTCCGCCGCCCCCCGCCGGATCTCCGAGTGAGGCGATTCGGTCCGCAGGCGCTCCAGCTCGGGGAGCAACGCGGCGGCCTCGCCGGGGCCGAGGCGGGAGATGGCCCGCTCTTGGACGGCGCGGTCGTTCGAGACGAGCAAGGAGCGCCACAGCGCGACGGCACGTCCAGGACGCCCGCTGGCGGCGTAGGCCTCCGCCCAATCGGCCCGCTCCGCGAGGGAGGCGGCCTCGCGCATCGCGGCGGGGTTGGGGATGGCCGCCTCGCTGCGCAGGCGGGTCAGGGCCAGGCCGGCTCGGAAATAAACGGTCCGGCTGTAACGGAAGAAACCCCGCAGCTCGGGGAGGGCCTCTTCCACTTGGCCGAGTCGGCCCAGGGCCTCGAGGGCCGAGATGCGGTCCAAGGCGGAGGGCTGCCAGGTGAAGGCGCGGGGTCGTAGGACGGGAACCATCTCGGCGTCGCCCAATTCCACACGCGCGGTTTCGGCGAGCATCGCGACCGGCGCCGGGTAGGCGGCGCTCAAGGCGCGCAGCTCCGGCAGGGTCTCGACTGCCCGGAGCGCGACCAGGCCCTCGAGGGCCGGGGCCACGACGAGCAAATGAGGGTGGCTTAAGGCCGTCCGCAGTTCGGCGATCACCTCGGCGCGGTGGCTCGCGCCGAAGGCGCGCAACGCGGCCAGCGCGGCGGCCGACTCGGAACCGTTTTGGCGGAACCATTCGCCCAAGAGCGGGATGCCGCCGGCGAGTCGGTGCTCGCGGATCCAGACGATTTGCTCGGCGCGGCTGAGGGGATGTCCCTGCCGGGTCAGATAGGCCAGCGAGGAGCGGAGGAGGGCCGCGTCGGCGCCCCTTGCCCCTTCGGCGAGGCGAAACTCCAAGGGCAGCCCCGGTGGAAGCGCCCGCCCGCGCGGGGCGCTCAGGCCCGTCTCGTAGGGGAGCGGGAGCTGCGCGGTCGCGGCGCGCCGGCCGCGGGCGCCGCCCGGACCTGCGGCCATGGCGAAGACGGTGTTGGGGAGGTCCCCCGGCCCCCCGGCCGTGACGAGGCGGGGGAGGCGCGGCGCCAAAGCCTCGAGGCGAGGGACGGAGAGCAGCGCCTCGCCGCGCGCATCGATCAGGCGGTCGCCGCGGGCCTGGGCCTCGCCGAAGGCCTGGTGGGCCAGGCGGCCGCCGGCGTGGAATTGCAAGAGCGTCGCGAAGGCGTCGGTGAATTCGGTCGCGCCGTCGTGGTGTTCCCGCAGGCCCAGCCGGGCCTCGAGGCGATGGCTCGCGAGGATGCCGGCCAGCATCGCGGCCTGGGGCAGGAGCGTGCGCAGCAGCCCCGCGGAGAGGCCGGGGTCTTGCGCGTAGCGCCGCAGCGCTAGGCCGCTGAAGCCCCCGAAGGCCTTGAGGCCCAAGAGGGTCAAGGCGCCGCCGGCGAATTCCCGGCCGATCGCCCCCGGGCTCCAGTCCTGCTCGCGGCCCAAGGCCGCGTGGCCGAGCCGCGAGGCAGCAGTGAAGGCCGGGGCCTCGGCCAGGAAGCCCAGGGCGCCCGCGGAGAGCCGGGCCCCGAGACCGCGCGTCAAAAAATTCGTGTCCGGCGTCGACGCCAAGCGGCTCAAGGCCGCCAGACGCGTCATGCGAAAGACGCTGCCCGCGACCCCCATGGCGAAGATCGCGGCGGGGTCGCTGGCCTGCTGGGCGAGGCCGCGCAGGAGGAATTCGGCGCGGGGGGCGGCGGCGCCGCGGCCCAGGATCGCGTCAAGGGCGCCTCGCGCGCGGTCCTGTAGAGGCCGTTCGCGAAGGGCCCCAGCGGCGCCCGTCTCTTGCGCAACGGCGGCATACAACTCGGCCGCGACATCGACCCTTCCCGCGCGCTCCTCCCGCTGCGCCAAGGTGAGTAGCCCCTCGAGGTAGAGACAATCGTCGGTCTCCCGCGTCAGGGATTCCAGTTCCCGCCTTGCCGAGGAGTCCAGGATTCCGGCCCAGGCGCCGTTGGGTTGCAGGCGTTCCACGGCTAAGTCCTCCCCGGGGCGTCGAGGTTGCGGAACCAGTGCAGGCGGGTGCGCCCGCCTAGAGGGCCGAATTCGATCACGTCGCCGTCCTGCAACTCGACCCTATTTTTGGGTGCGAGCGTGAGCTCGCGCGGGGCCGTGCCGCCCTCAGTCCGCAGCAGGCGCACGGGCGCCCCGTTGTCGGCGCGGGGCGCCGCCTGAAAGAGATAGGTATCTCCGTCCTGAAGCAGAAAGAATTCCACGTCTTGACCGGCGATCTCATAGCGGCGGGCCTGCGGATTCCAGGCGCCGTGCAGGTAGATGCCGCCGGGGCCGGGGTTCGTTCCGACCGGAATCGGGTCGCCTCCCTTCAGACGCGGGCTGAGCAGCACCCGGGTTCTGTCGTTCGCCTCGTAGACGAGGTCGGGGAGGCGCAAGAGGGGGGACGGGTAGATCGCGCGGTAGCGCTCGAGCAGCTCGGTGGGGATGGACTGGCGCGGGATCCGGATCTCCACGTTCGATAAAAGGTCGGCGATATTCCCCGGAATTCGACTCAGGCTGCGCTCAAGGAGCGCTCCGTCGTCCATGGGGGCCACCCGAGGGGCCTCCGCGCGGATCAGGGCCAGCCGGAAACCGGGCCGGGGGGCGATCCAGAGCAGCTCCGTTCCGCCCATTTGGATGCGGTTCCCGTTGCTCAGGGGCCGGCTCGGCCGGCCGCCGGCCAGGGGCTGGCCGTTGACGCGGATGCCCTCGCGGCGCGCCAAGTCCTGCAGGGCCCTGGGCACCGTCTCGACGCGGGCGACCTGCCAATCCATCGCCAGGTAGCCGCTCCCGTCGTTCTCGATGAGGAAGGGCCTGGCGGAGTCCCCCTCGACCGGCGCGGGACTCAGGATTCCGCCCAAGGTGCCGAGGGCGCGCAGCTGCTCGGCGGTGATGCCGCGAACGCCGCGGGTATAGGTCGGCAGGACGTAGCCGGAGGAGGAATGGTAGAGCGGGACGCCAAGGCGATATTCGGAGCCGGGCAGAATAGGCAAGGCCAAGACCGGCTTTTGCAGGGCGTCGGCGAATTGCTGCAGGTCGAGGTGCTGGCCGATGCGGAAGAGGGTCTCGTCCTCGTTTGCCCGCTCCGGGAGTGGGGTCTGCGGGAGGGCGTGCGTCAACTCGAGGATGCGGGTGAAGAAGCCGTTCGCCAAGTCGACGCCGATGTCGAAGACCCGCGGACCCTTGCGGCGCACGGCGAAGCGCGCGTTGCTGCGCATCGGTCCTCCATCCCTGGGAGCGGCTCCCGAAAGCGCCGCAAGTAACTCTTCGGGGCCGACCGTCCGGTAGAGGTTGTCCTCGTGGCTGAAGCGCAATCGTTCCGTCACGAGTTGCGCCTCGCCCGCCAGAGGGGCGTCGGCGGGCGGCGGTCCGCCCAACCCGGAGAGGATGCGGGCGCGATGGCGATTGAAAAAGTCGGGGGATTCTTGGGGTACGCCGCGATAGTGGTCGTAAAGGCGCTTGAGGCCGTAGGCGGCGCCCCCTCCCGCCAGGGTCACCAGCGCGGTGATCACCTCGATGCTGAGCGGGTCCAAGATGTTCATGCCGTGGTCCTGGGCCCAGGCTCGGCCGGGGACTAAAAAGGTATGAAGTCCCACGCCCAGGGCTGCGAACGCCGGGCCCCAGGCGAGGCCGCGCCGGAGCGAGCCGCGTTCCACTCGGGTCGGGTTTCGGAAGTTGAGCGCGTCGAGGATGCGGACCTGGCCTTCCAAGGCGCGCTCCCGCGCCGCCGCGGTCTCGCCGAAGGCGTGATGGGCGAGGCGTCCGCCGACTTGGAAGCTGAGCAGCGCGGCCAGGGCGTCGGTGGCGGCGGTCGCGTCGCCGCGCGCCTCGCGCAGCCCTAGTTGCGTCTCGAGGCGATGGCTGAGCAGCAGGCCGCCAAACATCGCCGCCTGCGGGAGGACCGTCCGCGCGGCCTGGGCCCCAAGGCCGCCGCCGGCGGCCCAGCGCCCGAGGGCCGCCTGGCTCAGGCCGCCTGCGAGGCGCAGGCTGAGCAAGGTCAGGGCGCCGCTCGCAAAATCACGAAATAGGGCCTCGCGGCTTAGGTCGACCTCGCGGCCGAGCAGGGCGTCCGCCCCGCGATGGGCGAGGGTGAAGGTCGGGGCCTCGAGCAGGAAGCCGGCGCCGCCGGAGAGCAGGCGCGCGCCGAGGCCGCGCGTCCAAAGGGTTTCGGCGGGAGAGATCGCGAGCCGGGAGAGGGTCGCGAGCCGCGCGGTGCGGAAGGCGAGGCCCGCCAGTCCCATCGCGGTCAGGACGGCCGGGTCGCAGGCCTCGGCGGCGAGGCGGCGGCCGAGGAATTCGGCGCGGGCGAGGTTGTCGCCGCGGCCGAGGATCGCGTCGAGACGGCGTTGTGCGCGTTGTTGTAGGGGCGAACCTGGAGTTCGCCCTCCTGCACGATGGGGGAGGGCGCTCCCTTCACTCGCTTCATCCTCGCGGCGCGACCGGGGCCCCAGGTTCGCCCCTACGACAGCCGCATAGATTTCGCCCGCCAGCTCGAGATGCCCGGCCCGCTCCTGCCGCTCCGCCAAGCCCAGCAGGCCTTCCAAAAAACTCGGCGCCTCCTGCTCCCGCGCCAGCGCGTCCCACTCCGCCAAGAAGCCATCGCCGCCGCGGCGCGCGAGCGCCGCGCGTCCGCCGCAGGCGCGGGCGAGATCGGCCAAGAGCGTCTCGGCCGAAAAAGTCTCCGGCGCCGAGACTCGGCGAGTTCCCAAGAAAGTCGGAAAGATTAAATTGCCTGGCCCCCCCGAGCCATAGGTCAAGCTGCCTCCAAGAAAGGAGCGAATGGAATTTCACGAAAGCAGGGTCTTTTCGGTCGCGGCCTAAAAAAGTTGTGCGGCGCCCTCTCCTGAGGTTCTTAGGAAAATACGGAGTGAAAACAAAAAGCTGCAAAGATAGCGGGTCTTCCGCCGCTCCAAAGCCTCGCCGCGGCCGAGGATCCCCGTCACCGGGCCCCACGGTAGAGGGGGAAATTTCACCAAAACCAAGGCAGTCCTAAAAGGCGGAAGATGGCGCGGGTCCCCTGCGGGTGGCCCCCCCAAAAGGGCAGCCAACTCAAGGCGACGAAGTGGAAGGTGAGCAGGCCGGAGAAGGTCTTCGCCAAGACCGGCCGCGCCTGCATCCAGGCCTGGATCCGCCGCAACCAGGCTCCGCCGGGACCCAAGGCCGGGACCCGCAGTTTCCAAAAATCCTGCCAGAGCCGAAGGACGCAGAGGCCCAGGCCGTGCCAGAGCCCCCAGATCAGGAAGGCCGGCGAGGTGACGTGCCAGAAGGCGCAGACCAGGAAGGTGAGGACGTAGTTGCGGTATTGGCGCTTGCGCTTTCCGCCCAAGGGTTCGTAGACGTAGTCGCGCAGGCAGGCGGTGAGCGTCCTATGCCAATTGCGCCAAAAATGCGCGAGGTTTCTTTGGAAATAGGGGTAGTCGTAGTTCTCGGGCAGCCGGATGCGCAGGACCTCCGAGAGCGTGATCGTGAGGTCGTTCGCCCCGGAGGCGATGAGGTAGAAGCTGATCGCCCGCGCGTAGAGGATCTGGAGGAGCGCGGCGTAGGGGAGGGCGGCGGTCTGCGGCCAGAGCGCGTCGTAGTCGAGGCGGATCCAGAAGTAGCAGGCCCACAGCTTGGCCAGGCCGCCGACGATTCGCAGCGACATCCCGAGGTTGAAGCGGGGCCGCCAGTCGATATCTTGAAAAAACTCCGTGGCGAAAAAATCTTGGTAGCGCTGGATCGGCCCGCCCTTCATCGTCGGGAAGTAGAAGAGGTAGAGCAGGAAATCCGTCAGGGAGCTCAGGCGAAGGGTGCCGCGCAGCCAATCGACGTTGACATGGAGGACGCGCCAGAAGAGATAGGCGATTCCTAAGGTCTGGACGCTCGGCGCGGCGAGGCCGAAGCGCCCGGCGTTCATGAGGGCGAAGTAGCCGGCGGCGAAGGCCGCGATGACGCCCAGGGCGACGGCTTTTTTTCCGCGCCCTCCGCAAGCCTTGTCGGCCCAACGGAGCAGGCCGTACCAGATTCCGGCGAAGGCCAGCTGCCCGAGGACGAGGGGCGCGCCGAGGAAGAGGCCGAAAAAGCCCAGGCTTAAGGCCAGCAGCAGCTCGCGGCGCCGCGCGGGAAAGAGCCAAACCAGCGCCGCGGCCAGCGCGATTCCCGCGACCAGGCGCGGAAAGGCCTGGCCGAGGGCCTGAAACCAGGGAGAGGCGAACCAAGGCGGCGGCATCGTCCGACCCTTAAGCGAAATTTTTCGAAAAGCCATGAAGAAATCGGAAGCCCAACTCCTCTCGGTCTGGCTGCCCCTGCCGCGGCGCCGGGTCTTCACCTATGCGCTGCCTCCGGGGATGGCGCCGCCCGCCCCCGGGGCCCTGGTGCTCGCGCCGATGGGGCGCCGCAAGGTGGTGGGGCTCGTCGCCGAGCTCGGCGTGCCGGCGCCCGAGGGCGTCGCGGAGTTGAAGGAGATCTTGTCGGTCCTGCCGGAGGACTTCGCCCTGCGCCCGCCCCTGCTGCGCGTCTTCCGCTGGGCGGTGGGCCACTACCTGACGCCGCCCGGCGAGGTCCTGCGCACCTTTCTGCCGCCGGCCCTCTTCAAGGAGGGCGCCGCCAAGGGCGAGCGGGCCCGGCAGCGCCCGCCGGTGGCCGGCTTTGCGGGCGGGGAACCGCCGGCGCTGACCGAGGCCCAGCAGGTCGCGATCGCGGAGGTCCTGGAGCGGAGCGAGGGTTTTCACGCCTACCTCCTGCACGGCATCACCGGGAGCGGCAAAACCGAGGTTTATTTGCGGCTCTGCGAGGAGATCCTCCGCCGCGGCCGCTCTGCGCTGATCCTGGTGCCCGAGATCGCCCTCACCCCGCAGACCCTGGGCCGCTTCGCCGCGCGCTTCGGCGAGGGGGTCGCGGCCTATCACTCGGGGATGACCGAGGCCCAGCGCCTGCAAGTGTGGTGGGGGGTGAACGAGGGTAGGCTGCGGGTGGTGGTGGGGACGCGCTCGGCGCTCTGTCTGCCCTTTCCCGACCTGGGGATCCTGGTCGTCGATGAAGAGCACGACGCGAGCTACAAGCAGGAGGAGCGCTTCCGCTACCACGCCCGCGACCTGGCGGTGGTGCGGGCCAAGGAAGAGGGGATCCCCGTCGTGCTCGGCTCGGCGACGCCCTCGGTGGAGACGCTCGAGAACGCGGGCCGCGGCAAGTACCGCCTGCTCAAGCTCCCCGACCGTGCGACCGCGGGACATCTGCCCCGCATCCATTTGGTCGACCTCAAGACCCACCCCGCCGACCCCGAGACCCTGCTGACCGCGCCGCTCGCGGCCCAACTGGACGAGACCCTGCGGCGCGGCGAGCAGGCCCTGCTCTTTCTCAACCGGCGCGGCTTCGCGCCCTTTCTTTTGTGCTGCGGCTGCGGTGAGGCGCCGCGCTGTCCCAACTGCGAGATCTCGCTCACCTACCACAAGCGGCCGGCTGCGATGGTCTGCCACTACTGCGAGTTTCAGACCCCGCCCGCGCAGACCTGCGCAAAGTGCGGCTCCGAGGAACTGCGTGCGATGGGCACCGGGACCGAGCGCCTGGAGGAGGCCCTGCAGAAGCGCTACCCCGAGCTGCGGCTGGCCCGCCTCGACCGCGACGTGGCGAGCGGGCGGCAGCGCACCGAGGAAATTTTAAGCCGCTTCGCCGCGGGCGAGCTGGACGTCTTGGTGGGCACCCAGCTGGTCGCGAAGGGCCACGACTTCAAGCGCCTTACCTTGGTGGGCATCCTGCTCGCGGACAGCACCCTCAACCAGCCGGATTTCCGCGCGGCGGAGCGCCTTTTCCAGCTGGTGACCCAGGTCGCGGGGCGGGCGGGGCGCCACGATCTCCCCGGCGAGGTCTTTTTGCAGACCTTTCGTCCCGAGCACTACGCCATCGTCTCCGCCCTGGGCCACGACCTCGAAGGATTCTTCGCCCGGGAGCGGGCGCAGCGCGAGGAAGTCGGCTATCCGCCCTTCCAGCGCGTCGTCCTGCTGAAGCTGAGCGGCAGCCAGGCCGACCGGGTGGAGCGCGCCTGCGTAAAGCTGGCCGAGGACCTGGCGGTGCTGTTCGGCCGCCACCCCGAGCTGCGCATCCTGGGCCCCGCGCCGGCGGCGCTGGCCAAGCTGCGCGGGCGCTACCGCTGGCAGGTGATGCTGCGCACGCCGAAATTCGAGGCGATGCGGCGGCTGCTTGAGGAAAAGCTGCCCTATTTCGAAGAACAGCTGCCGCCGGGCGTCGCCCTCCATGTCGATGTGGACCCGATCGGCGTATTTTAGTAGGCTGGAATCATGATGTTGGACATCCTGAAATACCCCGACAAGCGCCTGCGCGAGCGCTCGGCTCCCGTGAAACCGGAAGAGATTAACAGCGTCGCCTTCCAAAGGCTCCTCGACGACATGTTCGCGACGATGTACGCCGCGCCCGGCGTGGGCTTGGCGGCGGTGCAGGTCGGGGTCCTGCAGCGCTTCATGGTCCTGGACGTCGGCATCCCCGAGGGCGAGCTGATCAAGCGCGACCCGAAGGTTCTCATCAACCCCGAGTTTGTCTCCAAGGAAGGCGAGGTCGTCTGGGAAGAGGGCTGCCTGAGCTGCCCCGACCTGACGGTCCCGGTGAAGCGCGCGCAGCGCGTGGTCGTGAAGGGCCTCGATAGGGAAGGCAAACCCTACGAGCTGACCGGCGAGGACCTGCTGGCCGTGGCCCTGCAACACGAGGTCGACCACATGGACGGGATCCTCATCCTCGACAAGCTGAGCCGCCTGAAACAAGACCTCTACAAGGACAAAGTCAAAAAAGGGCAGGTCGTGGTGCGGTAGCGACGGTGCGCGGTTTAACGCGCTTCGCGCTGCGCGAGTACGCCTCGCTGACGGATGGCCCGCATCGTCTTCATGGGTTCCCCCGAGATCGCCGTCCCCTCGCTGAAGGCACTGCACGCCGCGGGGCACGAGATCGCCGCGGTCGTGACGCAGCCGGACCGGCCCAAGGGCCGCGGCCAGGTCCTGGCCGCGCCCGCGGTCAAGGTCGCCGCCCAGGCGCTGGGGCTTGCCGTGCTGCAGCCCGAGAAGATCCGCAGCCCCGAGTTCGCCGCGGCGCTGCGGGAGCTTAGGCCCGAGCTGATCGCGGTCGTCGCCTACGGCAAGATCCTCCCGCCCGAGGTCCTGAAGATCCCCGAGATCTGCTGCGTCAATCTTCATTTTTCTTTGCTGCCAAAATACCGAGGCGCCGCCTGCGTCGCCTACGCCTTGATGAACGGCGATACGGAGAGCGGCGTGACGACCATCGTGATGGAGGCGGGCCTCGACACCGGTCCTATATTGATGCAGTGGAGCGAGCCGATCCGTCCCGACGACACCGCGGGCAGTCTGTCGGAGCGCCTCGCCGTCCTGGGCGCCGAGCAGCTGGTCCGGACGGTCGAGGCCTTGGAGCGGGGTACGATCCACCCGACCCCGCAGGGCGAGGCCGAGGCGAGCTACGCGCCCTTGCTCAAGAAAGAAGAGGGCCGCATCGACTGGAGTCGGCCCGCGACGGAGATTTTCAACCGCTACCGGGGCTTGAGCCCTTGGCCCGGGGTCTACGGCTTCCTCGAGGGCAAGCGGGTGATCTTCACCGAGCTGGGGCCCGCGCCCGGGGCCGCCGCGGGCCCGCCGGGCTCGCTGCGCCGGGGATCCCGGGGGGAACTGTGGGTGGATTGCGGCGCGGGCAGCCTCGAGGTATTGCGGCTTAAGCCCGAGGGAAAAAGCGTTTTGTCGGCGGGGGATTTTATGCGAGGCTTGCAGGGCAAGACCCCGCTGAGATTCGAATAGGAAGGCCTATGCCGAAACTGATCGCCCCATCCATCTTGAGCGCCGACTTCTCCCGCCTGGGAGACGAGGTCCGGGCCGTCGAGGCCGCGGGCGCCGACATCATCCACTTCGACGTGATGGACGGACACTTCGTGCCCAACATCACCGTCGGTCCGCTGGTCCTTGAGGCGGTGCGCAAGATCACGAGGCTTCCCATCGACGCGCACCTCATGATCGATCATCCGGATCAATATGTGGCGGAATTCGTCAAGGCGGGGGCCAACTACGTCAGCGTCCATGTCGAGGCCTCGCGCCACCTGCACCGCTCGATCCAGCTGATCCGCTCGCTCGGCGCCAAGGCGGGGATCGCCCTCAACCCGCACACGCCGGTCGCCGCGATGGGCTACATCCTGGACGAGGTGGATTTCATCCTGGTGATGACGGTCAATCCGGGCTTCGGCGGGCAGAAGTTCATCCCCGCGGCCTTCAAGAAGGTGGCGGAGCTCGACCAGATGCGGCGCGAACATAAGCTGAATTTCGAGATCGAGATCGATGGAGGCGTCAAGGTCGAGAATATCGCCGAGGTGTCGGCGGCCGGCGTCGACATCTTCGTCGCGGGGTCGGCGATCTTCCAATCGAACAATTACGCCGACACCATCGCCCAAATGCGGCGCGCCCTCAAAGGATAGACAGCACTCGGCTGCCGTTCTCCCCAGGTCTTCCCCTTACCGCGGAATAAAAATCAAAGACGCCGACGTGGCATCGTCTCTTCCCACTTGTGCCGTATAGGTCGTTCCCACCTGCAAAGCCGGGGAAGGATTGAGCGCGTTATCCAAGGGACCGGTATTGGGGACGCCGTAGTTGCCGTAGGTCACGGGCGAATTGAAAAAGATGGGATCTTGATTTTGGTCTTCTAAAGACTCAATGCCGTAAACCAAGGTGGCCTGCGGGTCGGCCACGAAGAAGGCGATCGCATTCGAGAACGGCCACGTGAAGGTCGGGTTGGCTGCGCTGCCGGAAATTTTCAATTGGGCTTGGGAAAGATCGGTTCCCTGGCTGCCGTCCGAATTGACGAACGAGACAATCTCGAAACTTCCGTCATCGCCACCGGTATCTTGAAAAAATTCGTCAATAGTCGCCATGGTTACAGTGGCGTTGGTCGTCGCGTTGCATGTGCTGCAAGAAACATTGAGCGCGTTTCCACGAACGTAACCGTCTTTAAATACATAAAGGTCATAGTCGCCGAGCGGGACGTTTTCGAACAGTCCGTTGTCGGCGGATCCGATAAAAAATAGACCCTCCTCGACGGTCCCTAATTTAAGATTCCCGCCGGAACTCCCCTTCTTCTTACCGAAAAGCTTGACCTTGGCTTTGTCGATGTTGTCGCCTGCGATGTTGATCAAGTCGACGACGATCTTGCCGCATGATTCGAGACCGTTGGAAAGGGTGTTGAAAAGGCTGTTGACCGCGATAGTTTTTTGCGTTTCGAGAAAAACCTTATTTTGGGCGTCTTTGTATGTCGAAGAGGCCTCGGCCATGGCTTGGGCCTGGGTTTTTCCTTGATCCCTGCCTTGCTTAATTTTGTCCTCCACCCGTTTGACCTGAGGTACCACGGAATTTTTGAAAGCAACCCAGGTGGAAACCACGCCGACAAAAGTGACTACGCCGCTGATATAAATGAGGGTGACGGGCTCGATGAACTTTTCGGTGGGATCGGCGAGCAGGGCCTTTTGTTGATCGACCAAGGCGGCTAGGTTGGCCTCTTCCTCGGAAATGATGTCGAGTTGGACCTCTAATTCCTCGATGCCCGGAATGAATTCATCATTGTAAAAATCCAACCAGGCTTGCCCGGTGTTCTCATCGTAGGTCGCGATGGCTTCCTGATTCTGATGGAAAGAGTCGAAACTCGTCAAAAGCTCGAGCGCCTTGGCGGCCGCGTCGCTCATGGCCTCGTTTTGATTGCCCACCACGGAGTTAAGATCTCCGCCATTTCCATTTCCCCCGCCGCCTCCGCAGGCGACAAGAAAACCAATGAGGTAGGGGATGACGAAAAATCGCGTGAGCATTCTTGTCATAAAGCCTCCCTTTGGGAAGAGGAGATGGTTGTGAGCGATGGAATTTACAATAGAGTATAGAAGGCGTGCTCGCCGGGCAAGAATTTAATCCACAGGGAATTCATGACATTTGTCAATGGCTCCCTCCCGGGCGGTTAGGCCTTTTTCACCGCCGACTGCCAGCGCTCGACGTGCTTCTTCGCCGCGGCGGGGGCCAGGGTCGGCATGAAGTCGCGGTCCTTGATCCAGCTCTTGGTGATGTCCAGCTCGTTCTTCCAGACGCCCACCGCCAGCCCGGCCAGGAAGGCCGCGCCCAGGCCGGTGGTCTCGACCATCTTCGGGCGCACGATGTCGACGCGCAGGATGTCGGCCAAGAACTGCATCAGGAGGTTGTTGACCGAGGCGCCGCCGTCGACCTTGAGCACCTTCAATTTCTTGCCCAGGTCCTTCGCCATGGCCTGGAGGATGTCGTATTGCAGGAAGGCGATGCCCTCGAGGGTGGCCCGCGCCAGGTGCGCGCGGGTGGTGGCGCGGGTGATGCCGCCGATCAGGCCGCGGGCCTCCTGGCGCCAGTGCGGCGCGCCGAGGCCGACCAAGGCGGGGACGAAGGTCACCCCGCCGGAGTCGGGGACGCTCTCGGCCAGCGACTCGATCTCGGCGGCCGAGTCGATGGTCTTGAGGCCGTCGCGCAGCCACTGCACCGCCGCGCCCGCGATGAAGGCGGAGCCCTCCAAGGCGTAGCTTACCTTCTTGCCAATCTTCCAGGCGACGGTGGTCAGCATCTTGTTCTTGCTGGCCACGATCTTGCTGCCCGTGTTCATCAGGATGAAGGAGCCGGTGCCGAAGGTGCACTTCGCCGCGCCCGCGTCGAAGCAGGCCTGGCCGAAGAGGGCCGCCTGCTGGTCGCCCGCCATCCCGGAGATGGGGATGCCGTCGGGCAGGCCGGGGACGCCGGAGGTGTGGGCGTAGATCTCGGAGCTGGAGGCGATCTTCGGTAGCACCTCGGCGGGCACCGAGAAGATCTTGAGCAGCTCGGGGTCCCAGGCCAGCGTCTTGAGGTTCATCAGCAGGGTGCGCGAGGCGTTGGAGACGTCGGTGACGTGCGCGGCGCCGCCGCTCAAGCGGTACACCAAAAAGGTATCGATGGTGCCGAAGGCCAGCTCGCCGGCCTTGGCGCGCTGCCGCGCGTGGGGGACGTGGTCGAGCAGCCACTTGATCTTGGTGCCGCTGAAGTAGGCGTCGATCACCAGGCCGGTCTTCTTCCGGATCTTGGCCTCCATTCCCGGCTTTTTCTTGAGGGCGTTGCAGAAATCGGCGGTGCGGCGGTCTTGCCAGACGATGGCCTTGTCGATGGGCTTGCCGTTGCCCTTGTCCCAGATCCCGGTGGTCTCGCGCTGGTTGGTGATGCCGATGGCGGCGATGCGCTTCGGGTCCACGCCGGCGATCTGGATAGCCTCGCCGATCGTCTTGACGGTGCAGGCCCAGATCTCGTCCAAGTCGTGCTCGACCCAGCCTTGCTCGGGGTAATACTGCGGGAACTCGTTGTTCTTCTTCGCCAGGAGGTTGAGCTCGTGGTCGAGGATGAGGACGGTGGTGCCGGTGGTGCCTTGGTCGATGGCCATGACGAGATCGGACATGGGAG
>JADYZQ010000298.1 GCA_020853015.1 Deltaproteobacteria bacterium | reverse complement strand
GCATCAAGCTCGAGGACGGCGACTTCGTCGTCGGCATGGAGGTCGTCAACGACGGCGCCGCCATCCTCACCGTCTCGGCCAACGGGCTGGGCAAGCGCACGCCCACCGACGAATACCGCGTTCAGGGCCGAGGCGGCGTCGGCGTCATCACCATGAAGGTCACCGACAAGACCGGAAAGGTGGTGGCGGTCAAGCAAGTCTCCGACACCGACGAGATCATGCTGATCACCAATTCCGGAAAGATCATCCGCATGCCGGTCAACAACATCTCGATCATCGGCCGCAACACCCAGGGCGTGCGCCTGATCAACCTCGAGGAGGGCGAGCAGGTCAGCGCGGTGGCCAAGCTGGCCGAGAGCGAGGAGGACGAGGAGAAAGAGACGGCCTCCTAGGGCGGTTTTAAGATGTCCCGCGTCAAGCTCCTCATTTTCGCCCTGGTATTGGCCGCCATCGCCGCCGGCTTCTACTTCGTCCCCCGCAAGCGGCCCTTCGAGTCCTACGCGGGACGCGCCGCCGAGGCCTTCCAGCTCAAGGAATTCGAGCGCAGCATCGAGCTCTACCTCAAGGCGCTCAACCTCTATCCCCAGCACTCCCGCACCGCCGAGGTGCTTTTGACCATCGGGGACATCTATAACTTTTCGCTCGGCAACTCGGAGAAGGCCGGCAAGGCCTACGACATGGTCACCACGCGCTTCCCCAAGACGCCCCAGGCCCGCAAGGCCTTCGCCCACGCCGCAGAGATGTATGAGAAGGGCGAGCAGTTCCAAAACGCCCTGCTTTCCTACCAGGGCATCATCGACCAGTTTCCCGATTCGGAGGGCCTGGACCAAGTCCGTCTCAACGTCGCGATGATGGCGGTGAAGCTGGGCAAGTACGAGCCGGCCCGGCGCACGCTCATGGGCATCATCGAGCAAAGCCCCGAGACGCCGATCGCGGACCAGGTGCTCTACCAGTTGGGCAACGTCTTCTTCATGGAGGGCGCTTCCAAGCACGCGATCGAGGTGCTGCGCGTGGCCTCCGAGAAGTACAAGGACAGCCCTCTCTACACCGAGATGCTCTTCACCATGGGCAACGCCTACGAGGAGATCGGCCAGATCGACAACGCGACGAAAATCTACAAGGCGATCCGCCACACCTACCCCAACCCGCGCGTGGTCGAAAACAAGCTCGAGAAGATGGAAGACCGGCTCAGGCAGACCAAGCAGATGGAGGCCAGGGTGAAGCAGGCGGCCAAGCTGGCGAATCAGGCCCAGACCCTGCACGGCGCGGAATCCCAGCCGGAGACGCGAAAATCGACCTTTCGCGGCCGGAAGAAGGATCGCAAGGTCGACAAGAGCTTTTTGGAGATGATGGAGGGCGAACCATGAAAACGAAACTCGGAAGATTCTTCCTGCTGGGGTGCTGGATCGCCTTGGCCGCCTGCGGCTCCCAAGAGGGGCTCACCCCGGTCCGCATCCTCGCCCCCGACGGCGCCCTGCGCGCGGAATTCCAGGCGGAGCTCGCGACAACCACGGCCCAGTTGGCCCAGGGCCTGATGTACCGCCAGGAGCTGGGCCCCGACCGAGGCATGCTGTTTGTCTTTCCCGAGGTCACCCAGACCTCGTTTTGGATGAAGAACACCCTCATCCCACTCGATATGATCTTCATCGGAGCCGACAAGCGAATCGTCTCGATCGTCGAGAACGCCGCACCCCAGACCACGACGCCGCGCTCGGCGGAGGGGCCCTTTCAGTACGTGCTGGAGGTGGAAGGAGGACGCTCCTCGGCCTTAGGGCTCCAAGCCGGGGATCGGGTCGAGTTTGAAGTTAAAAATTAGGACCGACTTCCTTAGCGGGGCTCGAAGGCTTTACTCCACGCAAAAAAAAGGCGGCCACGCGGCCGCCTTTCGGAAAAAAATCGACTTCGCTTAAGGCTGCTTCCCGGGGGCCGCGGCCTCGGTTTTTTTCTCGGCGGCCTTGGGATCGGCGGCCGGGGCCGCCGGCGCGGGTGCGGCGGGCTTCGCCTCGACCTGAACGGACGGCGCGTCGGCGCCGCCCGCGGGTGCGGGGGGTTGGGCCGGGGCGCCGAGGGCCTTCAGCGACTCGTCTTTGTATTCGGTCGTCTTGCCCTTGGTGAGGTTGGCCATCAGCTCGTTTTTCACCTGCGAGCGCAGCTTAAACTTGATGGTGTTCTGCACCTCTTCGTAGGGCGCGACCTGCGCGACCTCGAGGACCTTGACGATGTGGTAACCGTCCTTGGCGAGGATCGGGTCGCTGATCTCGCCGGCCTTCATCGTGAAGGATTTCTCTATCAATTCGTTCCAACCCAGGCGCTCGGCGCGGCGGTCCCCGCGGCTGATCAGGCCGATCTCGCCGCCGCGGGTCTTGGTGCCGCGATCGTCGGAGTACTCGGTGACGGCCACTTCCCACGCGGCGCCGCCGGCCAGCTTGGCCTTGGCCTCTTGGGCCTTCTTCAGGGCCGCGGCCTCCAGGGCCTTGGTGTCGGGCTGCGCCGGCGTCTTGCCCTTGTCGCCGGGAGCGGGCGGAGTGGGCGTGGTTTTTAACAAGATATGAGCGACCTTGACGCGGGAGAATTCTTTTTCTTTGTTTTGGTCGTAGTATTCCTTGGCCTTCTTGTCGACGGCGTCGTCGAGGACGGCCTGGGCGTAGATCACCCGCTCGTAGAGGGCCGCCTTCTCTTGCACCTCGGGCTTACTGGGGATGCCGCGGTTGATACTTTCTTTGTAGAGCAATTCCTGCTCGAGCAGGCTGTCGATCAAGCGCTTCTTGCCGGCGGGCGTCTTGATTTGGGCGGAGATGTTGGGGTTCACCCGGCTCAAGACCTCGAGGTAGCCCTCGTTGATGTCCACGGGACCGAGCTCGGCCAGGGCCTTGCCCTTGTTGAGGTCGCTTTCGAGGCTTCCGGAACCGGCGGATTTTCCGCCCCCGCAGGCGGCGAGGGAGAGGGCCAATAGGGAAGTGACGGCGTAACGGCTTGCTTTCATGGGCTTAGACTCCTTTGCGATTTCGGAATGCCTTAAGAAACGGCTGAAAAGCAGGGTAAGATTTAAGAAGAATTAGGATGGAACGTCAATCTTATTCGCCGGATGGCGCCGGCGACGCCCGGCCCCCGGGCGCGCACTTTTCCCGAGACCTCGGGGCGGAAATTCATTATGAAGCCCCATGCGTCGCTTTGCCCTCTGGATGAGCACGGGGCTGGGGATCGGCTACATCCCCTTCGCCCCCGGGACCTTTGGGACCCTGTGGGGGGCCCTGCTTTTTTACCTCAGTCGGGACCTTCCCTGGCAACTGACGGCGGGGGCCATTCTGCTCTTCATCCTGTTTTCGGTCTACTGCGCCCAGCGGGCGGAGGAGGCGCTTGGCGGCCACGACAGCTCGCGCATCGTCATCGACGAGGTGGCAGGTTACTTGGTGGCCGTGATCGCGATTCCTTTCAGTTGGAGGACCTTGCTGCTCGCCTTCCTCCTCTTCCGGCTTTTCGATATCGCCAAACCCTATCCCATCCGGCACATCGACCGCCGCTGGGGAGGGGGCTGGGGCGTGGTGATGGACGACGTCCTGGCGGGCGTCTTCTCCAACCTGAGCCTTCGGCTTATTATGTGGGTCTGGGGAATCCTATGATCGTCGAGATCCTGGCCACGGGCAACGAGGTGATCGACGGCGACGTCGTCAATTCCAACGCGAGCTGGCTGGCCCAGCGGATGCGGGAGGCCGGCTTCGAGCCGCGTTTCCACAGCGTCGTCCCGGACGACGAGGGCCTGATCGCGGAGGCCCTGCGCCGCGCCGTCGACCGCGCCGACCTCGTCCTGGTGACCGGAGGCCTGGGTCCCACGGTCGACGACCTCACCTTGGAGGTCGCCGCCAAGACCTTCGGGCGCCCGCTCGAGGCGCACGAGGAGAGCCTGCGCCGCATCCGCGGATTCTTCGAGCGCCTCGGCCGCAAGATCGGCTCCAATCAGGAAAAGCAGGCCTGGCTTCCCAAGGGCTGCACGCCCCTGCCCAACGACGTGGGCACGGCCCCCGGGGCCTATTGGGTGGAGGGGAGGGCGCACCTCGCCTTTTTCCCCGGCGTGCCCAAGGAGCTGCACGAGATGTTCCGCCGGCATTTCCTGCCGCTTGTCGCGGGCTTAAGCGCGGGAACCGCGCTGGCGCGCAAGACGCTGCACTGCTTCGGTATGCCGGAGGGGCAGCTTGACCAAGATATTCGGCCCCTGCTCGACGAACGTCGCGAGCTGGACGGAGTCAAGCTCGGCTTTCGCGTGCGCTTCCCGACCATCGACCTGCGGCTGTGGTGCTCGGCCGAGGACCGCGCGACCGCGGAGGCCCGGGTCGCGGCCGCGGCGCAGAAGATATACGCCAAGGTGGGCGAGGGGATCTTCGGCGAGGACGAGGTCCGCCTCGAGGAGGTCGTCGGGCGTCTTTTGCTCGAGCGCGGCAAGACCCTGGCCACCGCTGAGTCCTGCACGGGCGGCCTCTTGGCCAGCCTGATCACCGACGTTTCCGGGGCGAGCCGCTATTTCCTCGAGGGCGTCGTGACTTACTCGAACGCGGCCAAGGTGCGACAGCTCGGCGTCGCACCCGCGACCCTCACCGCGCACGGCGCGGTCAGCGCCGAGGTCGCCCTCGAGATGGCCCGCGGGATCCGCGCCCGCAGCGGGGCGGACTTCGGCGTGGGGATCACCGGCATCGCGGGGCCGGAGGGCGGCTCGCCGGAGAAGCCGGTCGGGACGGTGCACATCGCGGTGGTCCATCCCGGCGGCGAGTGGGAGCAGCGTTTTCTTTTTCCCTTCGACCGGCTGCGCTTCAAGCAGCTGGCCGCAGCGGCGGCCTTGGATCGGTTGAGGCGGTTAATGATATCGATAGGATAAACAGGTAAGTCGTCCAATGGATGCCCACATGTAGATCGCGCGGGCCTTTTTATTACTATAGTCATAAATTATGACTAGATTTTTGCAACGACCTGTATTATATTGGCGTTTATGGAAACCATCGGTTCCGCCAAATTTAAAGAACAGTGCCTGTCCCTTCTGGACAGGGTCGGGCCCGAAGGCATTGTTATCACCAAACACGGCAAGGCAGTTGCCAAATTGGTACCCATCTCCGCCGAATCCTCGGGGTTGATCGGCAGTCTCAAGGGAAAAATCAAGGTCAAGGGGGACGTCATGTCCACGGGTGCGTCCTGGAATGCTGAATCTTGACACCCATATTCTGATCTTCGCCTTGGAAGGTTCTTTAAGTCTGAAAGAACGAAAGCTCCTGGAAAAGGAAAGCTGGGGAATTTCCGCGATTGTCCTTTGGGAGCTTGCCAAGCTCTCGGAGCTGGGCAGGATCGAGATGGATCTCGAGGATCCAGAAGTCCTCCGAGCCCTCTCCAAACTTCATGTGTGGCCAATCGATCTTGACGTCTGCCGCACCCTAAAAAAATTGGATTTTAATAGCGATCCGGCGGACGAGTTAATCGCGGCGACTAGCCTACTGCACAAAGTTCCCCTATTGACTCGAGATCGGAAAATCAAAAGATCCAAGCGGGTTCCTTTGGCTAAGGGGTGAGGCATCGTATTTTCGGTCTCGGTCGGCCGAATTTCGGACGGTACCCTCGCCGGAAATGACGCCAGCTCTTCCCTGTTTACTCATTTGTCTGGCATTAGGATTGCTTTTCTGCTGGCAGAGCCAGGTGGTCACAAACCGTGACCACCTCCGTCGAAAACCCAATTGACAAAGCCCCACGCCGGGCCTAGTCCCATTGAAACCGCAGACCCCATTTCGAGGAGAATGCCCATGTCCCAAGCCCCCATCCCGCAGAACACCGAACGCGAAAAAGCCATCGCCCTCGCCTTGAGCGGCATCGAAAAACAATTCGGCAAAGGTTCGATCATGCGACTCGGCGAGGTCGAGTTCCAGCCGATGGGCAGCGACCTGGTGATCCCCACCGGGTCGATCTCGCTCGACATCGCGCTGGGCGTCGGCGGCCTGCCGAAGGGGCGCGTCGTCGAGATCTACGGGCCCGAATCCTCGGGTAAAACCACCTTGGCCTTGCAAGTGGTCGCCCAGGCCCAGAAAAAAGGCGGCGTCTGCGCGGTGATCGACGCCGAGCACGCCCTCGACGTGCAGTACGCGAAGAAATTGGGCGTCAAGACCGAGGACCTTTTGGTCAGCCAGCCCGACAGCGGCGAGCAGGCCCTCGAGATCGCCGAGTCGCTGGTCCGCAGCAACGCGATCGACGTCATCGTCGTCGACTCGGTGGCGGCCCTGGTGCCCAAGGCCGAGCTGGAGGGCGAGATGGGCGACGCGCAGATGGGCGCCCAGGCCCGCCTGATGAGCCAGGCCCTGCGCAAGATGACCGCGCTGATCAACAAGTCCAACACGCTGGTCATCTTCATCAACCAGATCCGCATGAAGATCGGCGTGATGTTCGGCAACCCCGAGACCACCACCGGCGGCAACGCCCTCAAGTTCTACGCCTCGGTGCGCATGGACATCCGGCGCATCGGCGCGATCAAGGTCGGCGACCAGGCGGTCGGCAACCGCACCCGCGTCAAGATCGTCAAAAACAAGGTGGCGCCGCCCTTCCGCGAGGTCGAGTTCGACATCATGTACGGCGAGGGCGTCTCCCGCGAGGGCGACCTGCTCGACCTGGCCGGCAACAGCGGCCTGATCGACAAGACGGGCTCCTGGTTCAGCTACGGAAAAGAGCGCATCGGCCAGGGCCGGGACAACGCGAAGGAGTTCCTCAAGAGCAATCCCAAGATCACCGACGAGATCGAGCAGAAGCTCCGCGAGCATTACGGCCTGGGCGCCCCGGCCAAGGGCGCCGAGAAGACGGAGAAGGCCGAGGCCGCGCCCGAGAAGAAGCGGGCCTAAGCGCCTTGCTGACGGCTTTGCGAAAGCCGATGTCCTCCAGACGGCGGGACATCGGCTTTTTTCTTTGAAATTGGCTTTTTTGGGACGGCTTGTTAGGTCTCGGGGGATAGATTTTGCCGGCAGGCGAAGGTATGTTAGGTTAAAACGCTATGAAATCCGCTGAAATCCGCGAATCCTTCCTGAAATTCTTCGAAACCAAGGCCCACAAGCGCCTGAAGAGCGCCTCGCTCATTCCCGACCGCGACCCGACCCTCTTTTTCACCAACGCGGGGATGGTGCCCTTCAAGAACGTCTTCCTGGGGCAGGAGAACCTCGGCACGCAGCGCGCCACCACCTCGCAGAAGTGCATGCGCGTCTCCGGCAAGCACAACGACCTCGAAAACGTCGGCCGCACCCACCGTCACCACACCTTTTTCGAGATGCTCGGCAATTTCAGCTTCGGCGACTACTTCAAGCGCGACGCCGTCGCCTTCGCCTGGGAATACCTGACCGAGGTCCTCAAGCTCGACAAGGACCGCCTGTGGGTGACGGTGTTCCGCGAGGACGACGAGGCGGAGAAGCTCTGGAAGGAGTTGAGCGAGGTGCCCGCCGAGCGCATCCTGCGCTTGGACGAGGCCGACAACTTCTGGAGCATGGGCGAGACCGGCCCCTGCGGCCCCTGCACCGAGATCCATTACGACTTCGACGGCGCGGTCGGCAAGAGCCGCGCCGACTTCCTGGCCGGCTCCGAATCCGGTCGCATCATGGAGATCTGGAACCTGGTCTTCATGCAGTTCGACCGCGGCGCCGACGGCAAGCTGACGCCGCTGCCCAAGCCCAGCGTCGACACCGGCATGGGGCTCGAGCGCCTCTCTTGCGTGGTGCAGGGCGTCTACAGCAATTACGACAGCGACCTCTTCACCCCATTGCTCGCGAAGATCGCCGAGCT
>JADYZQ010000297.1 GCA_020853015.1 Deltaproteobacteria bacterium | reverse complement strand
GCTTCGACGTCTTCCTGATGAACGCCGACGGCTCGATGCAGCAGCAGTTGACCAGCGGCAGCGGCAACAACGAAAACCCCTCCTTCTCGCCCGACGGGCGCTACCTGGTCTTCTCGAGCAGCCGCAACCGGGGTTCCAACCTTTATCTCATGATGTGGGACGGCTCCAACCAGACCGCCATCACCACCGACGGGCAGTGCAAGACGCCCGACTGGTCCAACTGGCTCGATACCGGCGAAAAGAAAAAGGAATAGATGAAGACCCTCGCCGTCATCGACATCGGCTCCAACACGCTGTTGGTGACGGTCGGCCGCCGGCAGGACGACGGCTCGACGCGCATCTTGTGCGACGAGGGCGAGGTCACGCGCCTGGGCCAGGGACTGAGCGACGGCGGCGAGCTGCAACCCGACGCGAAGGCCCGCGCGCTCAAGGCCTTGGCCCGCTTCAAAGAGCTGGCCCTCGCCAAGGGCGCCCAGCGCATCCTGGCCGCCGGGACGGCCGCCTTCCGCCGCGCCCGGGACGGCGCCGGCTTCGCCGCGGAGATTCAGGACAAGCTGGGTTTTCCCGTCCGCATCCTGAGCGGCGACGAGGAGGCGCATTACTCCTTCGCCAGCGCCTGGCACGACTTCGGCGCCGGACGCGCCTCCCTGGGCATGATCGACATCGGGGGCGGCTCAACCGAATTCGTCTTCGGTCGGGAAGGTCCCCGCTTCAGCCTACCGATGGGGACGGTCAAGCTCACCGAGCGTCTCGTGCGGGGACATCCGATCCGCGACGCGGAATGGAGCGCGGTGCTGGCCGAGATCCGCCGCCTGTTGCAAGAAAACTTGGGAAACGTCCAAGCCCGTCCCGGGGCCTGGGCCGCCGTCGCCGCGACGCCCGCCAGCCTGGCCGCGGTGCTGCAACAGCTGCCCGCCTACGATCCGGAGAAGGTGCACGGCTTCCGGCTCAAGCTTTTCGCCCTGGAAGGCCTGGTCGAGTCCTTGCGCGGAAAGAGCCTGGCCGAGCGCCGCGCCATGCCGGGCATGCACCCCGACCGGGCCGAACTGCTGCCGGTCGGCGGCGCCATCTTGCTCGAGGCGATGAAATTTTTGGGAGTGGAGGAGATCCTGGTCAGCGACCACGGGCTGCGCTACGGGATTCTTTACGAGAACCTGTCGGGGCGATTCACTTCTTCTTAAAATCCAACGGAATCCCGATCACTGTCGTCGGCCCCTTGTCGTCCTTGCCCCGCTTGAAGCGGTAGCGGGCGTGGAAACGCTCGGCCATGTTTTGGAAGGCGCCCTCGATGTCCTCCACGGAAGTCTTGCCCTTCACCTTGATGTCCTGGATCAAGACCTCGACCACCTCGCCCGTCTCGTTGTTGATCTTGATCTGCATCTCGCACTTCAACTCGAATTCGGGATCCTTCGCCTGCAAGGGATCGACGGCCGGGCGCAATAAGGCCAAGACCGACTTGACCAAGGTCATGTCGGTATCCTCCCGCTTGTCCTTCGCGGCGAAGGTGAACTTGGTGAAGGGATAGCTAGTTTGGAGGACCTTCGGCTTGGCCTCTTCCTTGGGTTTCTCCGCCTCTTTCGGCTTGTCCGCGGGGGCGTCCTTGGACGGCTCCTCCTTGGGCTTTTCCGGCGGGGGCTTTTCCTCCGCCTTGGGCGGTTCCTTGGGGCTCTCGGGTTCCGCGGGCTTTTCCGGCGGCGCGGGGCTGTATTTGGCCCGCAGGGTCGTCACGATCGCGGCGACGCCATTGTTCCACTCCTCGGAGGCGCCGGAGGCCCCCTCGAGCGCCTTGACCAGGTTCACCCGCGCCTGGTGCGGCACGGCGTCGGTCAGCAGAGCGTACTGGTTCAGCCAGGCCGCGATCTTTTCTTGGGCGGCGACCGGATTGGAGGCGTCGCCGCGGACGAACTTGCGGACCTCCATGAGGGCCAGGGTCACGCCGAGGTATTCCTTGTTGCGCTTGGCGTCGTAGGCCGAATGCTTCTCGCCGAAGAGCTTGGCGTCGGTAAGCTCGGCGAGGACGGCGGCAGCGTCCTTGCCCTTCGCCTCTCCCGACGACTCGGCGGGCTTAGACTCGGCGGCCTTGGGGGCGTAATTCTTGGTGAGGGCCGCGAGCATCGCCTTCACGCCTTCGTCGATGCCCTTCTCTTTCGGGGCCTTCTTGAGGGCCTTGATGAGGTTGACGCGGGCCTGGTGGGCGACGAGGGTGTCGCCGAGCAGCTCGCCGTCGCTCAGCCACTCTTCGATCTTCTTCGCGGCGGTCATCGCGCCCTTTTCCTCACCGCGCAGGTATTTTCGCATCTCCAAAATCGCGACCGTGACCTTCAGGTACTTCTTGTTGCGCTCCGGCTGGTATTTCGCGTTCGCCACCGCGCCGAACAGGGGCTCGTCCGCGACGGCCTTGAGCAGGTCTTCCACGGTGGGAAAGGTCTCGCCCTTGTCGTCGAGCCGAATGAAGGAGGATCCGTCGCCGGAAATCACCCCGGGTTTGCTTTCATCCGCTCCCGGAAAACCCGTGAGGGAGGGATGCGGTTCCGCCGGATTTTGGGCGGCCGCGGGTTTGCTGAAAATGGGCGGGGTCATAAATTCCTCATTGGCCGACGATGGATAAGGGAACCTTGATGAAGGCGAGCCCCGACTCGCCCATGGGCTTGAAACGAAAGCGCGCGCGGATGTTGTTGGCGATGGTCTCCAGCAGCTCGCGGGTGTCCTCGGCGGAGATATTGGCGCCCGTCTTGATGTCCTTGAAGGAGACCGTGATCACCTGGCCGCTGGACTCGTCGATCGAGAGCGTCATCTGGCACTTCACGCTGAGGCTATCGTATTTCTTGAGCAGACGGCTCATCGCCGGCTTGACCGCCGCGGTCATCCCGTTGCTTAAGCTCTTCGCGTCGTCCTCGCGCTTCGCCTTGGTCTTGCTCTTGGGATTGACGTTTAGCTCTGCCAGTCCCTTCGGTCCCGCCTTGGTCTTCGAATCGACCTCCGGCTTCGCTGGCTCCTTCTTGGCCGGGGCGCCGGCCGCACCGTAGTTTGCCTTCAAGGCGGCCGACAGATCCGCGATGGCCTGGTTGTAGGCCTCGGTCCCCTTGGGGGCCGCGTTTAGGGCTGCGATCAACCCCAGGCGGGCTTGGTGGGCGACGGGGTCCTTCAGAAGTTTTTCGTCCTTCAGCCAGGCGACGAGCTTCGCCTTCGCCTCGGCCGCGCTGCTTGCCTCGCCCTTGGCGACCTTCTTTACCTCGAGGATGGCGATGCTGACCGGGGCATAAGTCTTGTTGCGCTCCTTGTCGTAGGCGTCGAAATGCTTGTCGAAGAGGACGCGGTCGCTCAAGGCCTCGGCCAGGGAGCTCGCCGCCTTAGGGGGAGGATTTTCCTTCGCCTTGGGCGCCTCCTTGGCGGACGGGGCCTTGGCCTCCGGCGGCTTCGGGTTGTATTGCTTCTGCAGGGCGGCGAGTACGTCCTTCACGGCCGCGTCGATGCCGGCGCCCTTCGGCGCGCGCTGGAGGGCCTTGATCAAATTCACGCGGGCGACGTGGGACACGTTGGTGTCGGTGAGCAATTCGTATTTATTGAGCCACTCGCCGATCTTTTTCACGGCCTCGGCAGAGGACTTGCTGTCGCCGCGGATCAGCTTCTTGATCTCGAGGACGGCGACGGTCACCTCGAGGTACTTGCCGTTGCGCTCGGGATTGTACTTCGCGTAGCCGAGCTTGCCGAAGAGCGGCTCGTCGCCCAGCGCGGCGAGGAGGTCTTGGACGGTCTTGTATTCGGCCGGCGCAGAATCGTCCATCGGGACAAAGGTATCGACGGGGTTGAGCGGGGCGCCGCCGCCCGGGCCCAAGGGCGCGGGTTTCCCCTCGTGAGGCGCGGGGACTTCGGCGGACGAATCGATTTTCGCGGCTCCTCCAAGAGGAGACGCCGGGAGAGGTGGCGTCATGGACACTCCCAATAAATGGAATTATTTTGAGGGGTTAAATGAGGCGGGACGGGACGAAGCCCAGAGATCGTGTGCCCCCACCAGCCATTTTCCCGGTACGGGGGATCTT
>JADYZQ010000296.1 GCA_020853015.1 Deltaproteobacteria bacterium | reverse complement strand
TTGATCGCCAGCCAGCTGAAGGAATCCCTGAAGGGGCGCATGGTGTGGATGGCCGCCTCGGATTATTCCTTCGCCATCGATCTGAAGAAGATGTTGGCGGATCTCCCGGACGCAAAGACCATTTCCGTGCCTCCTGTGAAGGTCGTGGGCGGAAGCTCCATCGACTTCAACGAGGATTTCCTCAAGCAGTTCATCTCGGGATTTTCGATCATTAAGGAATAGCGGTTCGGATTTTCGGTTCCAAAGCCCCTCGCGAGAGGGGCTTTTTTTTTGGCCCCGAAACCGGCCGGCAAATCGCCTGCGGCCTGAATCAAGCCTCTTGTCGACGGCTCGCTAGACCAGCTTTTCGACCGCGTCGAGGATCCGTTCGGCGACGGCGGCCTTCGGCATTTTTTCGAGGGGGGTCGCGTTCCCGCCGCGGTCGATCAAGGTGACGCAGTTGTCCTCGCCGGCGAAGCCGATGTCCCGCTGCGAGACGTCGTTGGCGACGATGAGGTCGAGGTTTTTTTTCTTCAGCTTTTCCTTTGCGTTGGAAACCAAAGCCTCCGTCTCGGCGGCGAATCCCACCAGCACCTGGCCCTTGCGCTTGGCCTTGCCCAGGGAGAGCAGGATGTCGGTGGTGGGTTGGAGCTCGAGGCGCAGGGCGCGGCCGTTCTTTTTCAGCTTTTGCGGCAGGGCCATCGCCGGGGCGAAGTCGCCGACCGCGGCGGTGCCGATGAAGAGGTCGGCCTTGGGGAAGTGCTTTTCGCAGACCTCCCGCATCTCGGCGGAAGAAACTACGTCGATCCTGCGCACCCCTTCGGGCGTCGGCAGCGCGACCGGTCCCGCGACCAGCGTGACCTCGGCGCCGCGGCGGCGCGCGGCCTCGGCCAGGGCGAAACCCATCTTGCCGCTGCTGGGATTGCTGAGAAACCGGACTGGATCGAGGAATTCGCGGGTGGGGCCCGCGTTGATCAGGACCTTACGCCCCGCGAGGCTTTTTTTTTTGGCGGCGCCCGCGCCGGAGAAGTGGCGTTCGACGGCGGCTAGGATGACCTCGGGCTCGGCCAGCCGGCCTTTGCCCTCCCAGCCGCAGGCCAGGTAGCCCTCGGCGGGCTCGACCATCCGATAGCCCCGGCTAAGCAGCGTCTTGACGTTGTCCTGGACGACGTCCTTCTCCCACATGTTGACGTTCATGGAGGGCGCGAAATAGACCGGCGCGCGGGCGACGAGGGCCACGGTGGTCAGCAGGTCGTTGGCCATGCCGTGGGCCAGCTTGGCGATGAGGTCGGCGGTGGCCGGGGCGATCAAGAGCAGGTCGGCCTCGTCGGCCAGCTTGATGTGGCTCATCTCGGACTCTTCGGTCAGGTTGAAGAGGTCGGTGTGCACCGGGTGTTGGGAAAGGGCCTGGAAGGTGAGGGCGGTCACGAATTGCTGGGCCGAGGGGGTCAGGACGACGTGCACGTCGGCGCCGCGCTCGGTGAGGCGGCGGAGCAGCTCGCAGGACTTGTAGGCGGCGATGCCGCCGCCCACGCCGAGCAGTATCTTTTTGCCCTTCAGGCTCATGAAAACTTTATACCAGGAAAGAGATTCTTACCGAAACAAGAAAAACGCGTTAAACTGGCGGCATGCTGCAGCCTGTGGAACGCGGGGAATTGTTGGGACTGGCGCGCGGCGCCGTCGAGCGGCGGATCCGCGAGGGGCGGGAAGTCGTCGTCCCCTGCGAGTCGCCGGCCTTGCACCGCTCCGGCGGGGCCTTCGTCAGCCTGCACCGCTTCGAGGAGCTGCGGGGCTGTATCGGCCGCATCCGCTCCGCCGCGCCGCTCTTTCGGACCGTCCAGGAAATGGCCGTGGCGGCGGCGACCCAGGATTACCGCTTCTCCCCCGTCCGCTTCGAGGAGCTGTCGGAGCTGCATTTCGAGATCAGCGTCCTCTCCGATCCGGATATCCTAAAAGACGTTTCGCAGATCCGCGTCGGTGAGCACGGCCTGATCGTCAGCGCCGGCGGCCGCAGCGGTCTGCTACTCCCGCAGGTCGCGACCTCCTACGGCTGGGATGCCGAGACCTTCCTCAGCCATACCTGCGCCAAGGCCGGCCTTCCCATGGATTATTGGAAACAGGGCCGGCTCCTTATCGAGGCCTTTACGGCGGAGGTTTTTTCTGAGAAACAAATACGGCCCCATGTCGACGTCGTTGACCGCTAAAAAATTCGCCTGGCTCCTCGGCAACCTGTCTTTTCACATCGTGGGTTACCTGGGCATCAACGCCTACTTGTCGCGGCAGGGGACAAGCTATGACCTCGCGATCGCCCTGGACCACCAAATCCCCTTCATCAAGTACTTCGCGCCCTTTTACTCGATCGTCTATTTCATCCCCGTCCTCACCTTTTTCCTGTGCTGGAGCAACTACCCCCTCATCAAGGCGGCGGCGAAGGCCTTCATCGGGGCGGGGGTGATCTGCTTCACCTGCTTCCTGCTCTTCCCCGTCAAGTACGAGCTGCGCGTCGACCTGCAGCCGCCCTACGATTTCTTCACCAATATCCTCCGCTTTTTTTATTGGATCGACGAGCCCTACAACTGCTTTCCCTCCCTCCACGTCGCCCTGGCGATGATCAGCGCCGCCATCGTCCGCCGGCAGCGACCGCGCCTGGCGCCGGTCTTTTACCTGCTGGCGGCGATCGTCTCGGCGTCGATCCTGTTCATGAAGCAGCACTACGTGCTGGATTTGGCCGGAGGCTTGGGGGTTTCTTGGCTGATGACGGCGATGTTCCTAGCCCGCGAGCCGCAGGAGGAGGCCGAGGTGGTCGAGCCGGCGGCGCCGGCTTGATCAGGCGCCGTTGGCGACCGGCGGGCCGGAGCGCAAGTAAGTGTAGCCGTTGATGGTCTCTTCGTAGAAATCGATGAGGCCCACGCCCTCCTTGGGCTTGACCGCTCCCTTGCGCACCTGCTGGTCGATGGCGGTCTTGACCGTCTTGAGCAGCTCGGAGGGCGAATACTGGACCCGCGACAGCACGTCTTTCACCCGGTCGCCCGGGATCACCTCTTCCAGGTAAAAATCCTCCGGATCCTCGTCGTCGCAGAAGACGTGGACCTCGTTGACGCGCCCGAAGAGGTTGTGCATGTCGCCCATGATGTCCTGGTAGCCGCCCAGCATGAACATTCCGATGAAATAAGGCTCGCCCTCCCTGAGGGGGTGCAGGGACAGCGTGTCGCGACTGTCGACGATGGGGTCGATGAAACGGTCGATCTTGCCGTCGCTGTCGCAGGTGATGTCGACGATGGTCGTTTCGCGGGTGGGCGGCTCGTCGAGGCGGTGGATGGGCACGATCGGGAAGAGCTGGTCGAAGGCCCAGTGGTCTGGGGCGGTCTGGAAGAGGCTGAAGTTGGCGAGGTACTGGTCGGCCAAGAGGTCGCCTAATTTGGCGGTGTCCTCGGGGACGCGGCGGAGCTTTTCCTGGATCTTGATGATCTCGCGGCAGAGCTGCCAGTGCAGCGTTTCGACCTTGGCGCGGTCCTCCAAATCGAGGAGGCCCAGCTTGAACATGGAGAGGGCCTCTTCTTTCTTGGCGGTGGCGTCGTGGTAGGTGGCGAGGAAATTCTTGCGGTTGAGTCCGGCGACGATCTCGCGCATCTCTCGCACGACCTGGGGCTCTTCGCAGCCGTTGGGCAGGATGGGGTTGCTGCCGATCTCGATGTGGCCGAACACCGACATGATGATGCAGGAATGGTGCGCCACGATCGCGCGGCCGGACTCGCTGGTGATGTTGGGCTCGGCGACCCCCTCTTCGGCGCAGATCTGCTGGAGGTTGTAGACGACGTCGGAGACGTACTCGTCGAGGGTGTAGTTCATCGAGGATTGGCCGGTGGTCTGGGAGCCGTCGTAATCCACCCCTAGGCCGCCGCCGACGTCGAAGTGCTCGATGTTGAAGCCCATCTTGCAAAGCTTGGCGAAGATGCGCGCCCCTTCCTTGACCGATTCCTTCACCGTGCGGATGTCGGTGATCTGGCTGCCGACGTGGAAGTGGAAGAGCTTCAGGCAATGCTCTTTCTTGGCCTCCTTGAGGATGTTCACCGCCTGCATGATTTCGGGGATGGTGAGGCCGAATTTTGCGAAGTCGCCGCCGCTGTGTTCCCAGCGCCCCGTACCCTTGGTGGTGAGCTTGGCGCGCAGTCCGATGTAGGGCTCGACCTGCATCTCCTCGGCGACGCGCAGCAGCTGGGGCAGCTCGGAGATCTTCTCGATGACTACGATGACCTTGCGATCGAGCTTCCGGCCCAGCATGGCCAGGCGCATGAAGGGCTCGTCTTTGTAGCCGTTGCAGATGGTCAGGGCCAGGGGGTCGGTATTGAGGGCCAGCACCGTCAGCAGCTCGCCCTTGCTTCCGGCCTCGAGGCCGTAGTGGTAGGGGGCGCCGGCGTCGAGGATCTCCTCGACAACCTCGCGCATCTGGTTGACCTTGATCGGGTAGACGCCGAAATACTGCCCCTTATAGCCCGACTCTTGAATGATGCGGCGGAAGCTTTCGTTGAGCGTGACGACTCGCGAGCGCAGGATGTCTTGGAAACGGATGATGCAGGGGAAGCCCAGCTGCTTCTCGCGGATGTCGTCGACGACGTCCATCACGTCGATGCTGGGCCCTTCGCGGCCGTAGGGTTGGATCGAAAGATGGCCCTTGTCGTTGACCCAGAAATAATTCGAGCCCCACTTGTCGATGTTGTAGTATTCGATGGCCTTGGCGACCGACCATTCGGTCGCCGGATTTTTTTCGCTTACCATGG
>JADYZQ010000295.1 GCA_020853015.1 Deltaproteobacteria bacterium | reverse complement strand
TCTTCATGCATCTGATTTCCGAGAAGAAGGCCATCTATGGCGTCTTGATCTTCACCGTGGTATTCTTTTTCGCGCTGATGTTCATTACCTTCTTCACGAATATGAACATGCTTCGTTCCACCTTGGGGTATTAGGCTTTCCCTTGGGAGGTTTTCCTTGTCGCTGCGCGCTTTTCATCTTTTCTTCATCACGGTCTCCGGGCTGCTCTCGCTCTTCCTGGTGGTCTGGGGACTCTACGACTTCAAGACGACCGGCGCGGGCATGGGTCTGGGCTTGAGCCTGCTGGGAACCGTCGGCGTGGTGCTGCTTTCCGTCTATTTCCGCTGGTTCCGGCAAAAATACCCCAAGCTGACGCCCATGCTGCTCGCGACGCTTATTTTGGGGCTGTCCGTTGCCGAGCCGCGACTGGCCGCGGCCTGTTCCACCTGCTACCTCGATCCCAACAACCCCCTCACCAAGGGCGCCATCATGGGCGTCGTGGTCCTGGGAGTCATCATCGTCGGCGTGTTGATCGGGATCGCCTATATCGGCTATTCCTGGCACCGCCGGGCGAAGCTGCTTTCCACCCATCTTTAGTTTCGACAAGATATCTTCGGATCTCCGCAGGGGCGAAGGCGGTCCCTACAACCCCGCCTCGATAGCCAAGAGCTGCTTCAGGAAGGAATGTTGCGCCGTCTGGATGATCTCGGGGATCGACTTGGGATTGAGCACGTTCAGGCCCTTGACGGGCAGGACCAGCTCCCAAAGCGTCACGTCGCGGTCCCGCGTCAGATGGCCTTTCTGCTCGTCGATCCGCGCCTGGCGGATCAGGTCGGCGTAGTTGGCTGAGAGTTTGAGCAGCCGGAAGGCCGGCAGCTTTTGGATCGCCCAATGGCTGAACATCGGTATGCTGCTGACCGCCGGGAAGAGGTTGACCGCAAGGATCAGCAGCTTCTTGCTGGCGTCGCGAAAGTGAAGCCGGTCGCGGATCCACTTGCGATACGGGGAAATCAGCGGAACTTCCTCGGTTGTGCCGCCGTCCACGTAGACGTGCTCGGTCTTTCCGCGCAGGATCTTCTTCGGGACGTAAAGGATGGGGATCGAGGAAGAGGCGATGACCGCGTCCAGGGCTTCGGTCCGGAAGGTCGGCGTGACGTAGACGTTCTTGGGGACCCGCTCGGGCGTGAGCACCTCGTTGCGCTTCTCGCGCAGGTTGTAGGCGATGCAGTAAAAGGGGACCCGGGCCTTGCGCCTTCGCGAGAGGTGCTTGGTGATCATGAAGCCCAAGGCGTTTTGGCAGTCGAGAAATCCCTTCAGAAGGTGGTCGCCGGTCGGCAGGAAAGTGTCGGAGAGCAGGTTGATCAGCACCTCCATCTTGCTGGGGCTGAAGCGGAGCGAGTAGCGGTTGTTGTAGAGGTTGTAACCCTCCTTCTCGATGTCGGCCGGAGGCACGCCCATGGCGTACATCAGCCCCGCGACCGCGCCGCCGCTGCTGCCCCAGACTTCGCGCACCGAAGAGGTCAGCCCCAGCAGGTCGATGAACTTCATCAGGGCCGGATGGGCGAAAAGGCGGACGCCGCCGGAGCCGAAGGAGAGCAGGACCTTGGTCTCGGGGTCGCGGATCCGCTGGATGATCTTCGGAAATTTGTCCTCCAGGCGCAGGACCTTGGCCCCTTCTTTGGTGAAGCTCCACCGGTAGGCGCGCTTGCCGCCCGGGCGGTCGAGCTGGAAGCTTCCGTCGAGATGCTGCCGGGACCGCGCCCAATATAGAACCCGCATCTTCTGGTGTCCGCGGCGTTGGGCCATGGCGAAGGCCTTCACCTCGACGATCGCGTCCTCCTGGGGCGGGTCGAAGAGGGTGCTTTGATAGGGGTAGATGATCTCGACGGGAAGGTCCTCGACATGGAGGTTCTTCAGGACCCGGTGCGAGATTTTGAGGGAGGCGAGCTTTTGCAGGCTCAGCGGGGTGACGAAGTACTCGTGCTTTTTTCGCGTGGCGTGCAGAAGCAGGTCGCCGGCCTTTTCTTGCAAGACGCGAGCGGCGGAATCGCTGAGATCCAAGCGGATCAAGTGAATGGATTTCATGCCGCGAGGATTCTAATGGATCGGCCGCCCGCATCAACCCTTTCTTTTCATTTTTATTTGGCGGGAAGTCCTATAAAATACCTCTGCCCGGGCCTTGACCTGAGGAATTCCGTTTCCAATTAATAGGAAAACGCCCATGAGACTGGATAAATTCACCCTCAAAGCCCAAGAAGCCGTCCTCGAGGCCCAGCACCGGGCCGCGGAGCACGGCAACCAACAGGTCGAGCCCGACCATCTCCTGCTCGCCCTGGTCGATCAGGACGAGGGGCTGGTCAAGCCCATCCTGCAGCGGCTGGGGGTCCATCTCGGGCCCTTTCGCGAGGCCCTCCTCAAGGACATCGAAAAATTTCCCAAGGTCAGCGGCTCGTCCGGCGAATACCTATCGCAAAACCTGAAAAAAATCCTCGAGAGCGCCCATCAAGAGGCGACCAAGCTGAAGGACGAATTCGTCAGCACCGAGCACCTCCTGCTGGCGATCGTCGATACGCCGGGCGGCTCGGCCCAGCGCCTGCTCGCCTCGCAGGGGGTGAAGCGCGACGCCCTGCTCAAGGTCTTGATGGAGATCCGCGGCTCCCACCGCGTCACCGACCAAAACCCGGAGGCCAAGTACCAGGCCCTCAAGCGCTACTCCCGCGACCTGACCGACCTCGCGCGGCGCGGCAAGCTCGACCCCGTGATCGGCCGCGACGACGAGATCCGCCGCGTCATGCAGGTCCTGTCCCGCCGCACCAAGAACAATCCCGTCCTGATCGGCGAGCCCGGCGTCGGCAAGACCGCCATCGTCGAGGGGCTCGCCCAGCGCATCGTCAACGGCGACGTCCCCGAGAGCCTGCGCGACAAGACCCTGGTCGCCCTCGACCTGGGCGGCCTGCTGGCCGGCACCAAATACCGCGGCGAGTTCGAGGACCGGCTCAAGGCCCTGCT
>JADYZQ010000294.1 GCA_020853015.1 Deltaproteobacteria bacterium | reverse complement strand
CGGACAAAAATTCACAAGAGCATTCAAAATATTCTAATTTTAATCGCATGATTTTATTAACTTACTGTTTTTATTAAATAAATTATTTGGCACCGACCTTGCTTTTATATCCGGCAAGCCCCTTGGCGGGCCCTTTTAAGGAGGATCCCATGTTCAAGTACGCGATGATTTCGATTTCGACCCTAGGCCTGTTCTCGGCGGCGACCGTCCCGGCGCGGGCCGAGCTTTCCCAGGCGCCCGCGCCCCTGACCGTCGTTTCCAAAGTCCAGACGCCGGTCCTCGCCAATATCTGCGGCAACGGCATCGTCGAGGAAGGCGAGGCCTGCGACGGCGGCAGCAACTGCACGGCGGACTGCGAGGGCGGGATGTACAACGCGGACGCGCCCACCCAAGACGTCCCCTTCCAAAAGCAGCGCCCCGATCTCGGCAAGGCCCAGGAGGGCCCCTCCTTCGAGGGACAAAACCCCGAGGGGCATGTGCCCGGAGTCGACTCGGTTCCGGAGCTTCAGGCGGTGGATAAGCCGCAATATGGCCCCGTCAACCCGGGCCAAGACCCCGGACACGAACTGGCCCCGCTCGACAAGCCCGAGATTGGCCCCCTGCCCGGCCCCGCGCAATGCGGCAACGGCGCGGTGGAGTCCGGCGAGGCCTGCGACGACGGCAACACGATCACGGGCGACGGCTGCGACAGCTTTTGCCGGATCGAGGAGGCCTCCGACTCGCAGCCGCTGGTCGACAAGACCCCGCGGCCCGGATCGCGCGGCGAGGACTCGCGGGTCGGCTTCAGCGGCAACCCCTTCGTGAGCGGTTCGGGCTGCTCCCTGCAGGCCCTCAGCCCCCAATCCGGCCCAGTCTCCGCGCTGGCGGGAATCCTGCTCCTCGCCTTGCCAATGCTGCGCGCCAGCTTCCCGCGGCGTCGCTAGAGCTTAGAAACCCACCCTAGCCTAAGGAGGGTCCCCCATGGTGGGGGATCCTCTCTTTTTGCGAAAACTCCAAAATTACCGTGGGCAGAGCCTGGCAATTTTTGCATAATCTGCAGGTGTCCATCTCTTTCTTACCAGCGCCTGCTGATTATGAAATTCTTAAAGAATTAGGCCAGGGCGGCATGGGCTGCGTCTTCCTCGCCCGCTCCAAGGCCAATGGCGGTGAGGTCGCCTTGAAATTTCTGCAGGAAGGTCTGGAGCCCGCGGCCTTATCCGGCCTGCGCGAGGAGGTCCGCCTGCTCTCGCGCCTCGCCCACCCGCGGCTGGTGCGCGTCCTCGACTATTTCCCCGAGGGCCCCTGCTACGCGATGGAATACGTGCCGGGCAGGTCGCTCGACGAGGCCGCCGCGGAGATCCCGCCGCAGCGTTGGCCGCTCCTGCTCGCGCAGCTCCTCCAGGGCCTGCACTATCTGCACTCGCAGCAGCTCCTCCACCGCGACCTCAAACCCTCCAACCTGCGCGTCACGCCGGAAGGCGATTTGAAGATCCTCGACTTCGGCCTGGCCAGCCAGGCGACAAGCGGCGCCGCCGGGGCGCCGCGCGGCACCCTCGCCTATCTCCCGCCCGAGACCTGGCTCGGCGAGTACGGCGCGGCCGCCGACCTCTTCGCCGCGGGAGCGGCCTGCTACGAGGCCCTGACCGGAAAACTCCCCTATCGCGCCGCGGGGACAGGCCTGCCGGATTTCCGGCGGGCGCCCGAGCGCTTGGAAAAACGCCGCCCCGACCTGCCCGACTATTTTTGCCGCTGGATCGAGCGCTGCCTCGAGCCCGAGCCCTCGCGCCGGCCGGGCTCGGCGCTGAGCGGCCTGAAATACCTCAACCAGCACCTACCCCAGCCGCTCCCACTCCCCGATCCGGGCAGCGAGCCGGAGATGTTGGAGGCGCTGCCCTTCCTCGGCCGCGAGGCCGAGTGGCGGAGCTTTTGGAATTTCAAGGGCGAGATACGCCTCTGCGGCCCCGCGGGCATCGGCCGCAGCCGCTTCCTCCGCGAGGTGAAGTGGAAGGCGCAACTCGAAGGCCTGGGCCTGCGGACGGTCGGAAGCAACGATTCCGGGGCCTGGTGGCGGGGCTTTTTTCGAAAACTCGAGCCCGCCGTCGAACACTGGCTGAAACTCTCCGATGCGGAATGGGCCTCGCTCGACGCCGAAGAGACCCTCGTCCTTTTGCCCGACCTTCACCTTTGGCCGAAGGAGGAACGCCTGGAGCTGGCGGCCTTCTTGAAGATCCTGCGCCGCCGCGCGCCGCGCCTGCGCCGCGTTATCGAGTTCGATTCGGACGCCGCGCCGGAGTTGGCCGACGAGGCGGGAGGGCCGCCCGAGACGCTCCTTCTCAAGCTCCCTCCCCTCTCCGAAGCGATGGCCCTTCAATTATCGGCCGCCGCCGATCTCGAGGGCCGCCTGGACGAAGCCAGGCGCCGGCGCTTGGCCGAGGACTCCGGCGGGAACCCGCTCCTGCTTTTGGAATCGCTGCGCGCCGCCCTGCGTCCGGGCGCCGGGGATCCAACGGTCCCGCGCAGCCTCGCGGAGGCGATGCGACTCAAGGCGGCGCGGCTCTCGGAGGCCGCCGCCGAGCTCTTGGCGCTGATCACGGCCGACCCGCTCCCGCCGTCCTGGGAAGAAGCGGCCGCCGAGTGGGGGGGAGGCGAAGCGGCCTTAGCCGACGCGCGCCTCGAGTTGACGCAGCGGGGATTCTTGAACGAGGGCCGCGAGGCGCTGCCCCGCCTGCAACAGGCCTCGCTGCGGGAGACCCTGCTTGCGCAGCTGCCCGAGACGCCGCGCCTGCGGGCCCACCGCCTCAGGCTGCGCCTCTTGCTCCGCCGCGCCGGCGACGAGCCTCAGGCCGTTCCCGAGGCGCCGGCGATCGCCCGCCAGGCCCTCGCCGCGCCGGAGCCCGAGACGGCCCTGGCCTGGGGCTTTCCAGCCGCCGATGTCCTGGCCCGCCATGGCCGCGAGGCGGAGGCCGTCGAGCTCTACCGCCGCCTCTGGCCGCTCGCTCGCACGGGCGAGCAGCGCTACCTGATCCAAGGCAAGGTCGCGCCCCTCCTCTACCGCCTGGGCCGGATGGACGAGGCCCTCGCGGCCTACGACCGGTGGATCCAGGATCGTCCCGACGATGCGACCCGCCTGCAGCGAGCCAAGCATTGTTTCTACACCGGGCTGGTCCTGTTCAGCATGGAACGGAAGGCGGAGGCGCGGGAGCGATTTCAAAACTGCCTCGAGACCGCCGACGCCGAGCTTCACCCGCCGCACCGACCCTATCAGGCGCGCGCGCATAACTTCCTCGCAGCCCTGGCCCAGGAGAGCGGCGACTACGACGCCTCGGCGTGCCACCTGGAGACCGCGCTCCGCCTGGCCGGAGACGACGCGATGCTTCGCGGCGAGGCCGAGCAGCGCCTGGCGGAGATGGCGCGGGCCCGTCTCGACTACGCCGCCGCCCGCGCCCACCTCGAGCGCGCGCTCGACTGCTACCGCCGCGCGGGCAACGCGCAGGCCGAGGCCGTGGCCCTGCAGTGGCGGGCGATGTTGCACCGGGAGGAAGGAGCCCTGCGTCCGGCCGAAGCGGACATCGCCGCGGCATTGGGGGCCTGCGAGCGCAGCGGGAGCGTCTTGCAGTGGGCGCGTTACCGGCTGAATGCCGCGTTGATTTCCCTCGAGGCCTCCGAATACGCGGCGGCGCGTTCGCGGATGGAGGAGGCGGAGGCGATCCTCTCCGCCCTGGGCAACAGGACGGACCGCCTCCTCGCGAAATTTTTTCGGGCGAACTTTCTCGTTCGCGCCGGGCAAGCCGACCCGGCCGCCCGCCTCTTCACCGAATTGGAGACAGCGAGAAAATCCATTCAAGACCTCGGTCAGGAAAGCGAGCTGGACCTGCGCCTGGGCGAAGCGGCCCTGCTCGACTTCCGCTTCGAAGCGGCGGAGTCCTTCCTGCAAGCGGCCCTTCGCGAGGCGGCCGCCTCGCGAAACCCAATGGCGCGCTGGGAGGCCGAGTGGGCGCTGGCGCGCTGCCGGGCGCTGCGGCAGTCCGGCGGTCCGCCGCCGCCGGAATGGCCGGAGCTTCGCGCGCGCGCCTTGGCCTCGGCCTCGCCCTGGCTGGAGGTCCAGGCCCGCGCCCTCGATCGGATTTTCTCCGGCCTCGAACCGCCGCCGGAGCCCGAGGCCTGGAAGGCCCTGCTCCGCGGGATCGCGGACTTGGAGGTCCCGGAAGCCAGGGCCGAGCTCTTCCACGCGCTCGCCGCCGCCGCGGGGCGGAAGGGGCTCGCCGAGACCGCAAGAAAACTTCAAGGCCGCTGCCTTTCGGAATTTTCCCAAATACGAAACCGACTCCCGGAGGAAATGAAGATGGACTTCGAAAAAAACCGCAAAGTGCAAAGCCTGGACGAGGCCTTGGGCGCCGCCGTCGAGACCCCAGCCCCCCGCCCTGCCGCTTCCGCCGCGGCGCCGCTCCCGGCCGAGGCGGCCGTCCGCGACGACCGTCGTTTCCACCGCTTCGTCGAGATCAGCTGCCGGATCTCCAAACGCCACGATCTCGCCGAGATCCTCGAGCGGGTCATGGACGCTGCCGTCGAGATCAGCGGCGCGGAGCGAGGCTTCCTCCTGCTGCGCGAGGACGGCGCGAAATCGGGCCCCCTCGCCGGCTTCGAGATGAAGGCCGCCCGCCGGCTCAACCGGCAGTCCCTGCAGAAGGAGGACTTCAAGATCTCGATGACGGCGGTGCGGCAGGCGATGGAGCAAGGGGGCGTCCTGCTCACCGAGAACGCCCAGCTCGACCCGAGGCTGCAATCGAAGAAATCGGTCGCGTCCTTCCAGCTCAAGTCCATCCTCGTCGTCCCGCTGGAGATCGACGGCCGGATCAAGGGAGCGGTCTACTTGGACCACCGCTACCGCCCGGACTGCTTCCGCGAAGAGGACGTGACCATTCTAAACGCCCTCGCCGCGCAGGCGGCGCTGGCCATCGAGAAGGCCGAGATGATCGCGGAGCTGAAAGAGGCCAAGCTCAAGCTGGAGGACCGCGTCGCGAGCCAGGAGAAGCGCATCGAGGCGCTCTCCGACGAGCTGGCCCAGGCCCGCGACCAACTGCGCTACGGCTACGAGGAAATCGTGGGGCAGTCGCCCGCGATGATGGAGGTCTTCCACCTGCTCGACCACGTCACCGAGACGCCCATCCCCGTGTGGATCTTGGGGGAGTCGGGGACGGGCAAGGAGCTGATCGCCCGCTCGCTGCACTTCAACAGCGGCCGCAAGCCCAAGCCCTTCCTCGCCGTCAATTGCAGCGCCATCCCCGAGAATCTGCTCGAGAGCGAGCTCTTCGGCCACAAGAAGGGCGCCTTCACCCACGCCGACCGCGACCGCGTCGGCCTCTTCGAGCAGGCGAACGGCGGCACCCTCTTCCTGGACGAGGTGGCCGACATGTCGCCGTCCATGCAGGTGAAGCTGCTCCGCGTCCTGCAGGAGGGCGAGATCCGCCCGTTGGGCGCATCGAAAAGCGTGAAGGTCGACGTTCGCCTGGTCACCGCCTCGAACAAGGATTTGGAAAAGCTGGTCGAAGAGGAGAAGTTCCGCCAGGACCTCTTCTTCCGGATCAACGGCCTGACGATCCGCCTGCCGCCGCTGCGCGAGCGCCGCGAGGACATCCCGCTGTTGGTGAATCACTTCCTCGAGAAGATCTCGCGGGACTTCAAGCTGCCCGTATCCGAGGTGAGCGACGAGGCCTTCGAAGTCCTGCTGCAACACCCCTGGCCCGGAAACATCCGCCAGCTCGAATCGGTGCTGCGCAACGCCCTGCTTTTCGCCCGCGGGCGCCCGATCTCGCCGGCCTTTCTCTCGATCGCCAAGCCCGCGGCGGGCGCGGAGCTACCGACCGCCGGAGGCGAGAAGGGCGCCGAGCGGCAGCTGATTCTCGAGGCCCTGCGGCGCGCGCGGATGGACAAACAGGCCGCGGCGAAGGACCTGGGCATCAGCTTGCGCAGCCTCTACATGCGCATGGATCGGCACCGCATCCCGAAGGGCAAGGCGGTCTTGGCGAAATACTTGGGTTTGAAACTCAACGCCGGAGCTTGAAGGCGGGCGCGGCCGCGTCTCGCAGGCCGGGAACGGCGAAACAAGAGTCGAGCCCCGGCAAGTGGGAGGCGTCGAACCTTACTCCTCCGCGGGCCAGTCCAGGGCCCCGCCGCCGATTTGGCAAACGGGAATGACGCCCGCGAGCAGGCCGGCCTTCGTCAGATCTCCCGATTCGGTCTTGGCGAAGATTTTCACGGTCTGCTTCGTCGGCGCGCATTCCGAGTCGGGACAGGCGGTCCACGGCGTCTCGACGGGCGTCGTGGACACGGGCTGAAGCGGATACAGACTCAGGTGATATTGGCCGGAGCTGACGAGGGTGAATTCGAAATATCCAAGCTTGTGAGTCTTGATTCCGAATTCGTCGTAGGTCGCCATGCTCGAGAGCGGCAACTCAAGGTACTTTCCGTTCAATTGGTCGACCACGCGCAGGGAGCCCATCGCCAAAAACTCCGCGAGATTCTCTGGGGTCTCTTCGGTCCACGCCGGAGTCACGAGACCCCGAATCTTGTATTGAACCACATCTTTGCCCAGTAAACGGCAGACCGGCTTTTCCTCGATGATTTTAACGGTGAAGAATTTTCCGGTGGGATCCTGCTCGGGGGCGGGAAAACCCGCGGTGAGCGGTTGCGCCGCGGCCATCGTGGTGGCCGTGCCTCCGGAAGCAGGGGCATCCAAGGCGCCGCCGCCGGGCCCCTCAGGCGCGGAGGGACCGGTCAAGGTCGCGGATCCGGAACAAGCCATCAAGAGAAGCAATGCCAGAGGGGTCGAGCGCCGCAAAGAGGCGTGAAAAAAACGCAAGCCGAACATAGGCCGTATCTCCTTCCCGAGGATATCGGCTTGACCGAGAGTGAAGTTTCCCGGAACCCCAACTTAATTTACCTTATCAGGAAAGCCTTCCCCTGTCTCGCCGGGAGACCGGTCCCCCCTGGGCCTCCAGTCAGAACGATTTTGCACGGTTTTCTAATAATGTTTGCAAATATTGCATCTTTATAGCGAAATCCTTTCATAATATATTGATTTTATTATATTTATAAAACGGCATGGGACTTGCTTAACTACGCAGTATCCCGCGACGGGATGTTCGAAAAGGAGCAGGCCATGACGATGAAAGAAAAATTCCAGCAAGTAAAAAACCTCCTGAATCTCGCGCAAGGCAGCTCCGAGCTCTTGGACGCCGAGCGGAAGCTCTCGCTGGCCACGCGCCTGATGGCCGAGATCGAGACGAGCCTGCTGAGCAACCCCTTCCTGCAAGACCAGGACCTGACCTGGGTGGTGCAGTTCAACCGCGGAGCGCTGTGGACCAACGCGCACCGGCGCCTGGAGAGCCTGCGTCGCTCGGCCTAATTTTCTCCAACGGCGGGGCCCCTATTCCCCGCTTTGCATCGTGGCATCTTCCGCCCTTGGACCCAACTCAAGCGGCGGCGACGGGCCCCTCCTCGGAGGGGCCCGTTTTTTTGCGTCGCCTTTCTCGAAAGCGAGGCATAAAATTTGGTTTCTGCTCCACGCACATGGCATCCGCTAGCACACGTTTCCGGGGATCCTATGCTGCAAATTTTGCAAACCTCTCTCGACCTTGGATTTCAACCCTATGTTTTTCCGGCCATATTTTGCCGGGATCCGCTGGCATTGCCTTTGCTTGATTTAAGCATCGTCCGGCGTCCCCAGGATCGCCGGCAAGGAGGATAGCCCCATGGATAACAGTTTCAAAGCCCCGCCCCCGCCACCAAAATCCATCCAAAGCAACGAGGAATACTTTACGGACGATTACGGTCTGGAAACCGAGGACTTCGGCGATTACGAGGATTTCGGGATGGAGATGGAGGCGGCCGCGGCGGGCGAAACGGCCGGCGGGGACATCTATCAGGAAATCGACAAGCTCGCGAGCCTCGCGCGCAGTCAGGGCGCCAGTCAGGAGGTCCTCAAGGCCATCGAGGAAAAAAAGGGACTCGCCTTGCAAAGCGCCAACCTTTCTCCTGAAAAACGCGAAGCCATGAGCGAAAACCTCCGCATGGAGTTGGGCGAGTTGGAGACCCGTCTCTCTCTCGAGATCGAACAAGCGCCGGCGCGGGAAGCATTGAAAAAGGAAATCCAAGAGCTACGCGACGAGCTGGAATCCAATGTGAAAGAGGGCGACCAAAAAAAAGCCGTCGAAAAGGAGATTCAGGAGGCGGAGACCGCTCTGGAACAGGCGGACTTAGAGGGCGCCGAGCAAAGCCTCGGCGAGGCCAGGGAAGAATTCGAAACCGCGAAAGAGGAGAATCCCCCTTTCGCGAAACGCCTGCGCTCGCAATTAAGCGAGGCAAAGATCGACGTCTCCGAAAAGGATATCGAGCAGGCCCTGAAAGACTCGGGTCTTTCGGAGGAGGACATTTCCGACCTAAGGCTGCCCGTTTCCGCGGAAAAGTCCGCCATGCTGCTCGAATTCTTCAAAAAAGTGGACCCGTATTTTGCGGAACAATTCGCGGACAAGCCCTACGGCGAATACTCTATGAAGGAACTGTCGGTCTTGCTGAAACAAACCTTAGATTTGCCCTCGGAGCCTACCAAGGAAGAGCTTGCAACATTTCTCGAGCCTCATGTCTCCGTACAATGGAATTTGGAAAAGGTGCGCGAGGGACTCAGCCCGGGAGGGAAAGATTTACAAAATAAGATCTTGGACCTGCTGGATAAGGCCGTGCGCACGGGAGACACCTCCGAGCTTCACCAATTGATTTGGAGCGGCCATAACGACGTCGACCGGGCGCACCACTCGTATAACGACGTGATCCGCAGCATCGTCTCGAGCATCTATGAATTGACCGATCGCAACCCCCAGCTCATGAAGCGGTACCTGCAGCTGATCCCGAAGCAGATTCTCCAAGATTTTCGCGACGTAGTCATCGCCCACAGCGGCGAGTTGGGCGAAAAACATGCCGGGGACCTCGTCACCAGCCAGGAGGCCCACGACATCTTGGATTGGGCCTTGACCGACGGCGAACCTCCGGCGTTTTTCAGCGGAGCTTCGAGCGGCGTCGCTTCGTAGTCTCCGCCCGCTTAAACGGGACCTGTCCGCGCCGCACCCCATCGTCCCCGCAAGGTGCGGACGTCGAGGCCCCCGCGCGGACACCCCTCCTAAAACGCGGGATCGGTTTCGAAATGATTAGTAAGTCTTTAGAAAAAGCCGCCGCTCGACGCGTTTCTTGTCGATCTTGCCTTGCAGGAGAATCCCCGCGCCTTCGTCCTTCAATTCCGCGAAGGGGTCTTTCAGAATCTGCCCGTCGGCATGGATGCTTCCGCCCTTGATCTTGGCCTTGGCCTCGTTGCCGGTGGCCGCGAAGCCCGCCTCTTTGACGGCGTGGAAGGCGACGATGGTATTTTTTCCGAGCGAAAGCGTCACGTCGCCGATCGCCTCGACCTGGCGCTGAGAGAAGGATTTTTCGAAGTGGGCCTCGGCCGCGTCGGCATCGGCGGGTGAGTGCAGATAGGAGATGATCTCTTTCGCCAGCCCGACCTTGACGGCCTTGGGGTGCAGAGCCCCCGAAGCGACCTCGCCCTGCATTTTCTGGATCTCTTCGAGGCCGCGGTCGGTCAGCAGCTCGAAGTAGCGCCACATCAGGGCGTCCGAGACCGACATCATCTTCCCGAACATCGAGTCGGGCGCCTCGGTGACGCCGATGTAGTTGCCCTTGGACTTGCTCATCTTATCGACGCCGTCGAGGCCTTCCAGCAGCGGCAGGGTCATGACGACCTGGGGCTCCTGCCCTTCCTCGTGCTGCAGGTGGCGCCCCATCAACAGGTTGAATTTTTGATCGGTGCCGCCCAACTCGACGTCGGCCCGCATCGCCACCGAATCCCAGCCCTGGAGCAAGGGATACAAAAACTCGTGGATGGCCAGGGGATGCCCCGCCTTGTAGCGCTTTTCGAAGTCGTTGCGTTCCAGCATGCGCGCGACCGTGTAGCGGCTGGCCAACCGAATCATGCCCCGGCCGTCCAGTTTGTCCAGCCAGGAGGAATTATAGAGCACCTCGGTCCTCCCGGGATCGAGGACGCGGAAAACCTGATCTTTGTAGGTTTGGACATTTCTTTCGATCTCTTCCCGCGTGAGCGGAGGGCGGGTCTCATTGCGTCCGGAGGGATCGCCGATGGCGGCGGTGTAGTCGCCGATCAGGAAGCAGACCTGGTGACCCAAATCCTGGAAGGCCTTCAATTTGCGAAGCAGGACCAAGTGTCCGAAGTGCAGGTCCGGCGCGGTGGGATCGAAGCCCGCCTTGACGCGGAGCGGTTTCCCGGAGGCCAGTTTTTTGGCCAACTCGGCTTCGGAGATGATTTCGACGGCGCCTTTTTTGAGTTGTTCCAGCGAGGACATATTGAAAACGGACCATAGATAAGGGGGTTCGGGGTGTCAATCGTCCTCGTAGCAGACGTCGTTCCTCCTCTAGATCTTGAAGGGCGCAAACACACGAAGCATCGAATCCAAGCACAAGCCCCTAGCCGGGGGCGATATGTCCCAAGCGGGACCCTCTGAAAAGCCGATCACCTTGAGGCATCCAATAATATCGGCTTTTCAGCGGAGGCCTGGCCCCCGGCCAGAGGGGGCCAGGCCGTGTCCCCGCTGGGACATATCGCCCCCGGCTAGGGGCGGGGATGGCAAGAAGAACGCCCCCACATGAGGCCGCAGCGTTGTGAGGATTCGGCGCAAGCCAATAACAGCTGAATGGTCAGGTGAAAAAAAGAAAATCCGCGAAGGGGACCCTTCGCGAACGGCCCCTACAGTCGGATTTGGATGCGTTCGATCTTGCGGGCCAGGCCATTCGACTCTTCGATCTCCACCAGGGCCCCGCAGAAGCGCACGTCCCCTTCCGCCGGTTCGAAGCGCGACTTGATCCCCGTCTGGAACTTGCGCAGGACGTTGTCGATCCGCATGCCGATGATCGAGCGATAGGGACCGGTCATGCCGGCGTCGGTCAAAAACGCGGTGCCGCGCGGCATGATCTCCTCGTCGGCAGTCTGAACGTGGGTGTGCGAGCCTATCACCGCGGCCACGCGACCGTCCAAATGCCACCCCATCGCCCGGCTCTCGCTGGTGGTCTCGGCGTGCATGTCGACGAAGACGGCGTCGGCCCTGCCCTTCAGTTCGGCCAAGACGCGGTCGGCCGCCGCGAAGGGGCAATCCGAGGGTTCCATGTTGATGCGCCCGATCAGGTTGACGACGCCCAGCTTGACTCCGGCGTAGACCTCGACGACCGCCCAGCCCCGCCCCGGCGAGGTCGCCGCATAGTTGGCCGGCCGCAGCAGCTTGGGCTGGCGCTTGAAGTAGTCGTGCACCTCGTGCTGGTCGAAGGCGTGGTTGCCGGTGGTGATGACGTCGATGCCCGCGGCGAAGAGCTGCTCGGCGGTCTTGGCGGTGATGCCCTTGCCGTGCGCGACGTTCTCGCCGTTGCCGACTACGAAATCGATCTTGCGCTCTTGACGCAGGCCCGGAAGCAAAGTCTGCACGGCGTGTCGGCCCGGCTCGCCGAAGATGTCCCCGATGAACAGTAAATTCATGAAAATCCCTTCATTTCGCGTAATCGACGGCCCGGGACTCCCGGATCACCGTCACCCGGATCTGCCCGGGATAGCTCAATTCTTCCTCGATCTTGCGCGCGATGTTCCGCGACAGCATCGCCGCCTGCGCGTCGTTCAGCTTGTCGTGGTCCACCATGACCCGAACCTCGCGCCCCGCCTGAATCGCGTAGACCTTCTCGATGCCGTCGAAGGACTTTGCGATGCGCTCGAGGTCTTCGACCCGCTTGACGTAGGACTCGAGCACCTCGCTGCGCGCCCCGGGCCGCGCCCCGCTGAGGGCGTCGGCCGCGTCGACCAGGTGCGCCAAGGCCGTGGTCTGGGGGACATCCTCGTGATGGGCGGCGATGGCATGCACCACCCGGGCATCCTCGCCGTACTTCTTGGCGAAGTCCGCGCCGATGATCGCGTGCGAGCCCTCGACCTCGTGGCTCACCGCCTTGCCGATATCGTGAAGCAGGCCCGCGCGTCGAGCCATCTTTTCATTCATCCCCAATTCGGCGGCCATCGTCCCGCAAAGGAAGCCGACCTCGATGGAATGCACCAGGACGTTCTGGGCATAGCTGGTGCGGAATTTCAGCATCCCCAGCAGGCGGATCAGCTCGGGGTGCAGGCCGTGGATGCCCAATTCGAAGCAGGCCGCCTCCCCCGCCTCCTGGATCTGGACGTCCAGCTCCCGCGTGACCTTGCCGACCATCTCCTCGATGCGGGCGGGATGGATGCGTCCGTCCTGCAATAGCCGCTCGAGGACGATCTTCGCCACCTCGCGCCGCACCGGGTTGTAGCCCGAGAGGATCACGGCGCCGGGCGTGTCGTCGATGATCAGGTCGATCCCCGTCATCTGCTCGATGGCCCGGATGTTGCGGCCTTCCTTGCCGATGATCCGCCCCTTCATCTCGTCGTTGGGGAGGTGCACGACGGTCACGGTCTTCTCGGCCACCCACTCGCCCGCGAGGCGCTCGACCGCCCGGGTGATGAGCTGGCGCGCCTTCTTGTCGGCGTTGGCCCGCGTGTCTTCCTCGATCTGGCGCAGGCGGCGCCCGGCCTCCAGTTGGGCCGATTCCTCCACCATCTTGACCAGGCGCTCCTTGGCCTCCTCCGCCGTCATCCGGGCCACGCCCTCCAGCGCCGCCCGCGACTCCTCGACCAAGTGACGGTTGTTCTCTAATAGCTCTTCGGCGGCCTTCTCCCGCTCCCGGACGCCCTGCTCCCGGGCCTCCAGTTCGCCTTCGCGGCGCTCGAGCCCCTCGGATTTCCGCTCGAGGCCCTCCTCGCGGGCGAAGAGACGCTGCTCGATCTTTTCGAGCTCGGCCTTGCGGCCGCGGACCTCGTCTTCGATCTCGCGCTCCGCCTGAAGCCTCAGGCCCTGGGCCTCCAGCTCGGCCTCCTTGCGGCGCTGCGCCGCCCTCGCCTCGGCCGCAGCCAGGAGGCGTTCGGCCTCCCGCTCGGCGGAGCCGATCTTTCCCTCGGCGATCTTCTTCCGAAGCAAGGCGCCGAGGGCCAAGCCCGCTAGCAAGGCGGTCGCGGCCGCCAGAATAGTCCAGATCACGGTTCCCTCCCGAAATGCGTCCCCCGTTTCGTTCCCGGGCCCGGCAAGCCTAGGCCCGGCCTTTCGAATCGATCACGCGCCGTTCCGTGACGATACGCTCGACGGCCTCGTCGCGCTCGTCCGTCGGAACGCTCTTCAAAACCTGAAAATCGTAGGCCAGGGCCCAGCGCCGGCCGCGAAAACCTTGCAGCGCCCGGTCGTAATAGCCTTGCCCCCAACCCAAGCGGCCGCCCCTCACGTCGAAGGCGACGCCGGGCACCAAGAGGAGCTCCAAGGCCTCGATCGGGACGACCGGAAGCCGAGGACCCGGCTCGAGGACACCCCAGACCCCGGGCACCAGGGCCAACTCGTCCCCCACCTCGGCGAACTCCAGGCCCAAGGCGCCCAGTCTGGGCAGACAAACGGAACGCCCGGCCCGTCTCAACCGATGGAAGATCCCCCGCGTCGGCAACTCCCCGCGGATGGCCCAGTAAAGCCCCACTCGGGACGCGGCGGCCCACTCCGGCTGGGAAAACAGCCGCTCTTCCACGGCCCGCGCGGCGCTCTCCTGAAACTCGGCGGACAGGTTGCCGCGCCGTTCCAGCATCGCGCGGCGCAGGCTCTCTTTTGCGGCAGGGTTCATTGCCGTGGCTCGAAAAAAGGTTGTGGTCGATGAAATCGAGGTGGGTCGAAAGGACGAAACGAAAGGCAACCGCTCAAGGAGGCGGGGCCAGACGCTCAGCGACAGACAAACATCGATCCAAAAGCACGAAAGGATTCAAAAAAATCTAAACCGGATTCAAGCAACACGAATGCAAGCTGCAAATATTCCAAGCAATTTCGTTCAGAGGTTTCAACCGACTCAATTTCAAGTCCCGCCCCCGGACCGATTAGGCCAAGGACGGGACTTCAAAATTCTCCCCACCTTCTGTCGTGTGGGGCTGCGAGATTTGAACCTATTTAAAATAGGTGGGCGCTTCAATCACGGCATTAGGCTTCCCGCATGCGGCCCGAAGGTCGGCGGGCTTG
>JADYZQ010000293.1 GCA_020853015.1 Deltaproteobacteria bacterium | reverse complement strand
TCCTTGGTCAAGTCCTCGCCGCGTTTCAGGATTTTTTCGAATTCGTAGCGGAAATTCCGGTCCGAAGAGCGAAGGGTTTTCATACGAGGTCAGTACTTTACCTTGACTCGCTTGACTCTTGCACCCAATTTCCTAAATTTTTTTTCAATTTTCTCGTAGCCCCTATCAATATGATAAACCCGAGTGATCTCGGTGATCCCCTGGGCCGCGAGGCCGGCGATGACCAGGGAGGCGCTGGCCCTGAGGTCGGTGGCCATGATGGGGGCGCCGGAGAGGTTTTTCACCCCGCGGACCACGGCGGAATTTCCCTCCAATTTGATCTCGGCGCCCATGCGGATCAGCTCGCCGACGTGCATGAAGCGATTTTCGAAGATGTTCTCGCGGATGACGCTGGAGCCCTCGGCGATGGTCATGAGGGCCATGAACTGGGCCTGCAGGTCGGTGGCGAAGCCGGGGTAGGGGGCCGTCGAGACGTCGACGGGCTTGAGCTTTTTGGGGGCGCTGATCGCGATACCTTCTTTTTTCACCTCGACCTTGGCCCCGGCCTCTTGCAGCTTGAGCGAGAGGGCCTCGACGTACTCGTAGGGGATGCCCTGCATGAGGACCTGGCTGCCCGGCAGGCAGGCCGCGATCAGGAAGGTGCCGGCCTCGATGCGGTCCGGCATGACGGAGTAGACGCCCCCCTGCAGCTGCTCGACGCCCTCGACGGTGATGGTGGAGGTTCCGGCGCCCTGGACCTTGGCTCCCATGGCGTTGAGGAAGTTGGCCAGGTCGATGACCTCGGGTTCGCGGGCGGCGTTTTCCAAAACGGTAGTCCCTTCGGCGAGGGTGGCGGCCATCATGAGGTTTTCGGTGCCGGTGACGGTGACGGTGTCGAAGTGGATGGTGGCGCCGCGCAGCCGCTTGGCCTCGGCCTCGACGTAGCCGTGCTCGACCTTGATCTTGGCGCCCATCGCCTCGAGGCCCTTGAGGTGCAGGTGGATGGGGCGCGCCCCGATGGCGCAGCCGCCCGGGAGGCTGACCTTGGCCCTGCCCAGCCGCGCGACCAGTGGCCCCAGGACGAGGACGCTGGCGCGCATCGTCTTGACCAGCTCGTAGGCGGCGATGTGGCGGCTGTAGCCGTTGGCATGGACCTTCATCTTCGAGCCCCAGAGCTGGATCTTGAGGCCCAAGTCCTTGAGCAGCTTGCCCATGGTTTGGACGTCGGCCAGCCGCGGCAGGTTGCGGATCTCGCTCTTGCCCTTGGTCAGCAGGGTGGCGGCGAGGATGGGCAGCGCGGCGTTTTTGGAGCCGGAGACCTTGATCTTGCCGCGCAAAGGACGGCCGCCTTCGATGACGATTTTATCCATAGAGGTTGTCCGGCCACATTGACCGATGGGGGTCAAGGGGGAGGCGGCAACTCCCCCTTGGCTTTAGCGAGCCCGAACTTGTTTCGGGCTCGCGAATCATCCGGCCGCCTTCGATGACGATTTTATCCATGGGTTCGCCCCTACATTTTTGCGGTTCTTGTATAGACTCTTGCCTTGGATTGCAAGGGGCCCGGCCCCATTTACCGGGGTTTCTCCGCCAGCACGATCGCCGCCTGAAAGCTGTCCTCCATCGGGAAGACCGCCTTGCCGACTTCCCGGTACAGGCTTAGGTTTTCCTGGCTCATGTACTTGAGGAAGATCGGGTCGGCCAGCCAGCCGGAGTGCATCGCGAAGTGGTAGAAGTGGTCGAAGTCCTCGAAGCGCACCTTCTTCTGAAAGACCTCCCCGCGCGCGACCGCGAAGCCGGCCTCTTTCAGATCCGCCTCCAGCTCGCCCAAGTCCTCGGGGATGAAGAACTGGGCCTTGATCTCCTCCGCCGAGAGGAACTGCTTGCCCAGCTCGTGGAGCGCCGCGAAGCAGTCGTGGGTGCTGCTGGCCACCGAGAGCAGCCCGCCGGGCTTGAGGCAGCGGAAGGCCTCGGCCATGACGCGCTTGCGGTCGATGTAGTTGAGGACGAAGTGCACGGTGACGAGGTCCATGGTCGCCGCCGCGACGTGCTTGCCGAAGCGGTTGGCGTCTTCGTGGATGATCTTCACCTCGCGCCCGCGCTCGGCGAACTTGCGACGCGCGACGGCGATCATCTTCTCGGAGAGCTCGACGCCGTGGCAGGCCGCCTGCGGAAAGGCGCCGACCAGCTTGAGAAGCCACTCGCCGGTGCCCATGCCTAAGTCCAGGATGCTCGGCGCCGTCGCCGGCTCCCGGTCGCGGATTTGGGCCAGGGACTGTTCGCGGGCGTCCTGGTAGATTTGGAAGAGGTCCTCGTCGAAGTGATCGGCGACGAGCTGGTCATAGATTTGGGCGATGTCCATGGGGGGCCTTTTTCGGGAAGGCCGCAATCTAGCACCAGCCCTCGCTTCAGGGCAAATGTCTTCCGATCTCGAGGAAGCGTTCGCGGCCGGAGAGGTCGGGGAGGACCCGGACCTCGAGGTCGGTACAGAATCGCCGCGCCATCTCCAGCAAGGCCGGCCCCTGCGTCATGCCGATCTCCAAGAGGGCCAGGCCCTCCGCCGCGAGGCGGGCGGGGAGCTGGGGCAGAATCGCCGCGTAGGCCTCCGTTCCGGTGGGGCCCGGGACCAGGGCGAGCTTGGGCTCGCGCTCGCGGACCTCCGGCTCGAGGGTCGCCCATTCGGCCTCGGCGACATAAGGGGGGTTGGCGGTGATCAGGTCGAAGGGACCTGCGAGGGCCTCGGGCCAGGGCTGAAATAAGTCGTGACGCAGCCATGCGGTGCGGTCGGCGACGCCCAGGGCGGCGGCGTTGCGCTGCGCCAGGGCGAGGGCCTCCTCGGAGAGGTCGAAGGCGAGGGCGCGGGCGGCGGGGAGATTTTTCAAGAGGGCGATGGGGATGCAGCCCGAGCCGGTGGCGACGTCGAGGATTTTGGGCTCGGCGGGATTCGTGCGCCGCAGGTGCTCGAGGCCGCGCTCGACCAATTCCTCGGTCTCGGGGCGCGGGATCAGGACGGCCGGCGAGACCTCGAAGCGCAGCGAGTAGAACTCGCGCTCCCCCAGGATGTAGGCGAGCGGCTCGCGGGCGGCGCGGCGCTGGACCAGCTCTTTGAAGGCGGCGAGCTCGGCCTCGGTCAGGGGCCGGTCGAACTGGACGTAGAGCTGGACGCGGGAGAGCCCCAGGGCGCGGCCGAGCAGTAGCTCGGCGTTGAGCCGGGGGGCGTCGACGGATTTTTTTTGGAAGTAGTCCGTCGACCAAGTAAGAATTTTTGCAATGGACCAGTCCATGTAGGGGCGAACTTTGCGTTCGCCCCTACCACATCAAAATCTCGCGCAATACTTATTTGTCAGGTCGACGACGTAGGTCGTCTCTTGATCCGAGTACACCCGCGTCTGCTCCGCCATCGCCGCCTGCGCCTCGGCGCAGGCCTTCTTCCCCTCGGCCTGCTGCGAGCCGCTGGGCTCGGCCTTGATGCGCCAGCCCGCATAGGGTCGCGTCCCGGGCAGCGAGGTCTTCTCCAACAGGCCGGCGAAGGCCATCAAGAGGCGCGCCTTGGCGACGTTCTCCTGCCCGGCGGTGCGCAGCGAGGCGGCGGAGGCGCTGAAGTTCTCGACCTTGGCGGCGTTGGTGATCGGGTCGCTGTACTCGATCTGCAGGCCGTAGCTCTCCTCGGCGCCGCCCTGGCCCGAGAGATCCAGCAGGAAGAGCTGCGAGGTGTTGGCGAAGTAGTGGATGGGCTGCACCTTCGCCTTCTCGGTGGAGACCTCCTCGCCGTAGAAGACGTCGAGCTTCACGTTTTTCGGAAAGCTCGCCTTGAAATGCACGTCGCGCGCCACCGTGTCGAGCAGGCTGACGAAGTCGGTGCCGAAGACCCGCGGCAGGGCCTCGCGCAGGCCGAGGAAGAGGTAGGCGCCCTTGCCCTTGTCGGTGAGCGTGTCCAGCAGCTCGTCGTTGAAGTCGAGGCCGACGCCGATGCCGGAGAGGGCGATGCGCTTGGTGTCGTAGTACTTTCCGATCGAGGCCATCAGGTCCGCCGAGAGCTCGCCCGTGTTGGCGATGGCGTCGGTGATCAGGATGACGCGGTTGATCTTCTCGGGGTCGTGGAAGCGTTCGGCGAGCTTGTAGCCCTCGACCAGGCCGTCGTGCAGGTTGGTCGAGCCGCGCGGCTGCAGCTCGGCGACGGTGCGGTCGTAGCCGTCCATTCCGTCGCGTCCCACCACGAAGCCCTCGACCGCGTTGCAGACCTGGTGGTCGAACTCCACCACGTTGAGCACGTCGCCGTTCTTCAGCTGGGCCTTGAGCAGCGCCATGCCTTCTTTCAGGTATTCCATCTTGCCGTCGGAGGCCATCGAGCCGCTCTTGTCGAGGATCAGGGTGAGGACGGCGGGGCGGCGCTCTTCCTTGGTCAGCTTGCGGCCCTGCACCGCCAGGGCGAGGGTCTCGCCCTTCTCGCGCGGCGCCAGCTGGGCCTTGACGCTGAAGGTCTGGCCGGGGACCATGG
>JADYZQ010000292.1 GCA_020853015.1 Deltaproteobacteria bacterium | reverse complement strand
CAAGGCCTGGGCCTCACGCCGAAGCCGATCGGCGGCTGGAAAGAAGGCCTGGTCCACGACGTCTTCGGCTACGTCCAGTTCGCCGTCGCCCACAAGATGGCCGACGCCGCCTTCTCGGGCAAGCTGAGCACGATCAGCAACAAACAGCACAGCGAGATCGCCGTCCGCGAGGCCATCCTCACCGCCAAGTCTTACGCCGACGCCCTGGGCTTCCGCGCCACGCGAAACGCCAAGGGCGAGATCGTCGATTCCCCGGCCCGCAAGCTCGTCGTCGGGATCTTGGTCGACGCCTCGCTCAACAAGGTCGGCTTCTCCGGCGGCAAGCTCGCCAAGCTGGTCGAGTCCCGACAATTCGCCAAGGCCAATGAGTACCTCGCGGAGTTCGGCCTGCCCCTGGAATACGGTAAATCCGGCCAACTCTTCGCCGTCGCGCGCGGCGAGACCGCGCCCCACGCCGCGGCGGGCATCCCCGCCGGCAAGCCCAAGCCGCCGAAGCCGACGGCGGGCGAGCTCTACGCAAAACAGCTCGCGGAAAAGGCCGCCGCTTGGATGGACAAGGCCGCGGAATGGCTCTTCGGCCCGCCGGGCGACGGCGGCTTCGGCGGCATGCAGCCCGCCTACGCGGGCGCCTACGGCGCCGCCAAGGTCCGGGCCCCGAAGGCGGAACCTCTGAAAGGCACCCACATCTCCAAGATGGCGGACGGCAGCGGCGGCTGGGGCGGCGGCGCGCACAAGTCCCTGGAAAAATTCGAGGGCGTCCTGGTCGAGAAGGACATCTTCGACATCGCCCACAACGGCACGCCGGGAAAAAATCCCAACGCGGTCCGCGTCGGTCTGGAGGGCAAGGAAGGCCTGAACAGCGTCGCCGAGGCCCTGAAGGGCGAGATCCCCGCCGAGCTGAAACGCGTCGAGGTCCTGCTCGGAAAAGAGATCGGCCTAAACGACTTGGCCGGCCTGATCCAGACCGCCAAGGACAAGGGCTTGGACCTCTACGTCTACGATCCGGCCGACACGACGAAGCCACGCTACCAAATGGTCGGCAAGCGCTTCCTGGTCCCCGACGAGGCTGCGGCCAAGCGCCTCGCCGAGGACGCCCTGAAGAGCGGCCAAAACGTCGAGATCGCCTTCAGCGAAAACAGCAAGACGCTGGTCAAGATCGAGGGCGAAAAGATCCAAGTGAATTTCAAGGCCAAGGACAAGGGCGAACAGGTCGAGATGCTCGCGGGGGCGCTCAGCGGCGGCGTCCAGGGCGGGCGCAACATCACCCTGGAATGGGGTGGCCAGACTTTCAGCGTCCGCAACTCGGGCGGCCGCGTCGAGATCAAGGGCTCGGGCGGGGAAGTCCTCGCCTACGTCCCGGCCGGCGGCAACTACCGCGCCCGCCTGGAAATCCAATTGCCGAAGGGCGCCGATCCCGAGCGCGCCGCCGTCCTGCTGCGCGTCGCCGGAGACTTCAATCCCGCCCAACTGAAAGGGGCCAATGTCCTCGTCGAGGGGCTGGACTTGAGCCTCGGCGGACCGGTCAAGAGCAACCTCTCCCAGCTGATCCAAAAATCGCTTTGGGGCGAGGCCGCCTCGCTGCAGGTCGGAAAGGGCAAGGATATCTTTCTCGAAACCTCCGCCAAGGGGACGGGCTTGGCCTACAGCTTCAGCGCCAAGCTGTCCTTCGAGCAGGGCCACGGCTACCTCGCCGAGTACCTCGCCTTCGAATCGGCTAAGGCGCTGGGCGCCGCGGGGCCCGCGGACGCCAAGACGGCCCTGATGCAGCGCCACTTCCGCTCCGCCGCGCGGGAGGTTTTGGAGCAGCACCTGGCCGCCTCGCAACAGCTGCAAAAGCTGCGCGAGGCCGCGGCGAAGGGCGACTCCCGCGCCGCCGCCAAAATTCCCGATCAGGTCGCCAAGGTCGCCCAATTTCAGCCCTTCGTGGACGGCAATTACGGGCTCGCCTGGGCCGCCGCGGCGGAGAAAATGGCGGACTTCGCCGCCAAACCCAAGCAACGCGAGCAGCTGAACGCGGTGCTGGAAAAAATCCGCGACTTCTCGCAGCGCGACGCGAACGCCTTTCTCGAGTTCAAGCCCTTCGACGGCCGGGCCTATGCCGACAACGCCTTCGAGATGACGCGCATCTTCGCGGAGGCGCGGGCCAACGCCTCGATCGACCTTCCCCAGGTCCTCAAACATGTCGACGTCCTGTTCGGAACCGAGGGCAAGGTCGAGGTCTACGGCGCGGGGGTCGGCATGGTGTATAAAGCGAAGGTCTTGGGGGACAAGGCGGCGGAGAACGAATTCAACCGCTTCCTCAACATGAAGCGGGAGGCGGTCGCCTCCGGCGAGGGCTACCGCTTCTCCCTCATTCCGGAAGACCGCACGCAAGGCGCCGCCTACGGCACGGATAAGTTCACCAAGACCCCCGAGTGGGTCGTGGAAAAGCTCGACGCCGACGGAAAGACCGCCCAGCTGGCGGCGGTCGAGGTCACGGCCCGGGACGGCAGCATGACCAACGCCTTCGAGATCGAAAAGGCGATCGCCGACAAGGTCTTCCAGATCACGGGACACGAGTTCGGCAAGTCCCACAATCAGGGCGACGGACTCATCGTCCTGCGGTTCTACAAGGCCGCGGGCCGCGAGACGGATTTGATGCAGATGGTGACCGACGCCCTGCGGACCGAGTACCGGCAAAACGCCTCGAAGGCGCGGGTCAAGGAAAAGATCCGCGTCATGGTGATTCTCGAGGACGGCTCCTTCCCGGGCGGGGCAAAGACGCGATGGCTGGATTACGATCGTGCGGGCAACTGGGTCGAACGCAACGCGGGCGGCGTCACGGAAGCGCCGGGCAGCGCCTGGGCCGAGCCCTTCTATACCGCGATGGGCTGGTAGCCCTAGTCTTCGACCGGGAGCTCGTCGCGCTCCGGGGTCCCCAGCTTGCTTAAGCCGAGGCGATGGACCAACATCAGAAAACCGGCGCTGGGCAGCCCGCCCGCGGTCATGGCCTCCACAACCACCGCCGGCAAATCGCCGATCTTGCGATGCCATTCGGCGCGCTCCGCTTCGCCCAGCGGCCGATACTTCTCGGGGAAGAAATTTTCTCCGTAGCTCTGATAATTATAGACCACCCCTCGGGTGAGATCTTCCCAATCCTCCTGGGAAAATTTATCGCGCGTCTTGGCGGCGAGCGCCGCCCTCAGGTCCGGATCGGAGGCCGTCGGAGCCTCTTTCGGCACCACGCCGAGCTCGACCAGCAGCACCTTGGCCAGGGTGGGATTGACCGCCGCGTAGTACTTGAGCAGTCCGTAAGAATATCCCGGCAGGCCGCGCAGGCCGGCGCGGAAGGCCTCCGCCTCGGGCTCGGTCACGACGACGCCCAGGCGCTGGGCCCAATCGCGCCAGAAATTCTCGACCTTGGCCCCCTGGTGGCCCGGGTCGAAGGCCGAGCCCAAGGTTTGGATCATGTCTTGTCTGGTCATCGGACGCCTCTCGCTCCCCGGCGCCGCGTCGTTGGCCTGCGCCGTCGGAAGCAAGGACGATCTTAGCACCTCGACCGGGGCCCCGGCCAAGGGATTTCGGGAGCGATGGGCCTCGGCCAACAGCCCCGCCACGCGCTCGGCGACCTGATGGGGATCGACCGCCGAGAAACGCAGGGCCTTGACCGCGGACTTGGCGTCGGAGGGCGCCTGCAGGAAGGCGTGCAGGCCCAACAGCACGCGGTTCCGCAAGTCGGACGAGGCCTCCCACTCCAGCAAGAGCCGCTCGCGACGCGCGGTATCGCCGCCGATCTGCAGCTCGATCAAGGCGCTCAGCCCCTGGGCCATCGTCGAATCCACGAAACTGCGCCGCAGTTCCTGCGCGAAGGCCAGGTCCGGCTTCGCGCCCTGCAGCAGGCGCAGGGCGGCGTAGGTCGCCACCCGCCAGGCCTCGCGCAGCTCGGGGCTCGCGTTGGAATCCAAGGTGGTCAGCTCGCGCAGGGCGCGCGCGGGATTGCCCCGGTTGGCCTCGAGGTAGGCCGGTGTCACGACGCTGAACAGGGCGCTGGGCGAGATCTGGTTGGCGAGCGAGCGGCCGGGCTGGCGGATGTAGGCGGCGCCCACCGCCAGCAGGTAGCTCTCCATGAGGTTTTCGGCGCCGGGGGAATTTATCGGGCCAAAGGCCGCGAGTCCCTTCAGGACCGCGTCGACGGTCTCGGCGTCGCCGCGCTTGTCGAAGAGCGGCGCGTGGGCCGGCGGACGCACCGAACGGCCGATGAACTCGGCTCCTTTTTGCAAGGCGCGGATGCCGTCGAGCGGCAGGGGGGCCGCGTCCTGCGCCAATGCCGCCAGACCCGGCAGTTCCCAAGCCGCGATGGCGTCGATCAAGGCCTCGCGCAGCTGCGCGTAGCGTGCCTCGTCCAGCTTGGCGGGCGAACGCGGCGCCGCGGAATCCTCCAGTCGGTCGCGGAAACGCCGCAAGGCCTCCAGGCTTCGCTCGAGCTTCTCGACCATCAGGTCGAAGTCGGCGAAGCCCTTCGCCCGCGCCTCGGCCCCCTCCCCCGCCGCGGCGGCCTCGCCGCGGGCGCGGAATTCGCGCAGGGACTTGAGGCTTAAATCGAGGCGATGGATCGAGGTACGGAGATTCCGCCGCAAGTCTTTCCATTCCGCGGGCGAGACGCCGTCGCGGCGCCCCTGCTCGATCAGGACGGAGATCTCCCAGATCGCCTGCACGGCGCTCAGCTCGCCGTTGCGAAAACGCTCCTCGTAGCCGGCGCGGAAGGCGCGCCAGGCCGGGGATTCGGGCCTCACCGCGCGCAGCGGGGAGACCTTCGGCTTGCCGGGGACGCCCGTGAAGGCGAGGCCGCGGAGATCGGACATGGCGTTCTGCAGCTGGATCTCCTTGTTGAGAAACTCCGTCATCTGCCGCAAGGCCTCGGGCTCGCGGCGCGTCGGCACCGAATTTAAGAGGACCTTGGCCATCCATTCCGGCGCGAAGACTCCCTTGCCGTGGAAGGCGCCTTGCAGGGCGCCGGCCAGCGAGACCGCGTCCTCCCGGATCCCTTCGGGGGCCTGGAGCGCCAGCTCAAGGGCGGCGCGCGGCTCGAGGGGATGGCGCAGGAAGGCCAGCAGGGCGTGGCCGACGGCGGCCAAATCCCCCGCCCGGCCCAGCTCGCGAGCGGCACGGGCGAGATCCGGGGCTTCGCGTCGCGCCAAACGCCGCGCCCGCGTCACGACCGCCGGGGCCTGCGGCTCGATCGCCCATTCGGAAGGGAAGCCCGTCCCGTGGAGCGCCTTGCCCAGCCACCAGGCCGCAACGCGGGTGGCCTCGCGGGTCTCCGGCTCCATGAAGAGCTCGAGGGCCCGAATCTTTTCGGAAAAGAGGCGGGCGTCGCCGCGGTAGGCCGCGAACAGCGTCGGAAGCTGCACGCCGATCCAGGTGCGGAAGGGGTCTTGATAGGTCCCGCCCCAGCGCAGCAGCTCGCGCGGCGAGACCTCGCGCGCGACGGGGTCCCGCAGCTCCTCGCGGCTCGGATAGGCCCGGTGAATCAGGGTCTCCGCCGGGTCCCAATCCCGGCCCTCGAAATGCCTTAGCTCGGCGAAGAGCCACTCGGGGATCTCGTGGTCTTGCGCGCGGCCGGAGCCCCGGTCGAGCAGGTTCCAGGGGTGGAGTTGGAATTCCCGCACGGTCCGCATCTCTTCCGGCGTGCCGCGATAGGCCTCCTTGACGCCGATGCCTTGCAAAATGCCCGCGAGCTTGGCGAAGGCCATCTCCTCGGCGAAGGCAAGACGGCCCTGCGGGGCCCAGGAAGGCGGGTGCCCCGCAAATTCCGCGACCCGCCGATGCAACAGCTCCAAGGCCTCGTGCATCGCCCGCGGCTTGCCGTCGGCGACTGCCTCCAAAACATTTTGGGCCCCGCCGTGGATCCGGCCGGAGAGGTCCAGGAAGCGCTGCAGCTCGGCGCGGCTCTTCGCCACCTCCGCCTGGAGGGCCGGAGCACCCGCGGCCAGCGGGATCCAGGCCTCGTGGCTGCGCGAAGCCTGCCGGTAACCCTGCAGGAACCGGTCGTAGGTCGCGTGGATCTCCTGGCGCAGTCCGGCCATCTCCGGCGCGGCGCCGCGGCCCTGGGCGTGGTGAATGAGGAAGGTCTGCACCTGCGCGCTCAACGAGCGCAGGGCGGACATCGCCCCCGCGACGGCGTTCTTCTCCTCGCGCAGCTT
>JADYZQ010000291.1 GCA_020853015.1 Deltaproteobacteria bacterium | reverse complement strand
GGAATGCCGGCGGCCGCGAATAGCGCCGCCAACTCGCGGCAGAGCTCCGTCGCCTCCCCCAAGGTCCAGGGCCGATAGCGCCCCTCGCGATAGAGCTGGGCCAGGGCGGTGCCCCCCAGCACGACGGTCGGGTAGAGCCGCACGAAATCGGGGGCCAGCGCGATGGCGCGGCGGGCGCTGGCCAAGGCCTCCGCCGCGTCGGCGCCGGGCAGGCCCTGCATCAGCTGGATCCCCACCTTCATCCCCCTCTCCTTCAACAAGGCGACCGCCCGCTCGGCGTCGCGCGCCTGATAGCCGCGCCCCACCCGGCGCAGCACCTCGTCATCCAGGGACTGGACGCCGAGCTCGACCGTGTCCATCCCGTAGCCCCGCAACAAGTCCAATTTCTTCGCATCGACGTAGTCCGGCTTGGTCGAGGCGCGCAAGTTGCGCGCCTCTCCCGAGGCGACATAGCGATGCGCCGCCCGCAGCAATCCCTCCATCAGCGCCGGTTCCAGCCCCGTAAAGGTGCCGCCGTAGAAGGCGATCTCGGTGTGGGAGTATTTCCCCGGCTTGCGCGTCGCCAAGTAGGCCTCGACCCGCGCGGCCACCGCCTCGGGCGTCGGCAGCCACTTCGCCTGCGCGGTGATGCGCTCCTGCTGGCAGTAGAGGCACTGGAAGGGACAGCCCAGGTGGGAGATGAAGATCGGGATGATGTAGGGGCGCGCTTCCGTCCGCATCTTAACTGGAGGCGAGGGCCGCGCCGGCGGCCGCCTGCTTCTCGATGCGCGCGAGGGCCTCTTTGGCGGCGGCCTGCTCGGCGTTCTTCTTGCTTTTGCCGACGCCGACGCCCATCAGCTCGCCGCGGATCGTGAGGTTGATCTCGAAGGTCTTGTCGTGGTCGGGGCCGCTCTCCTTCACCAGCTTGTACTTGGGGACGGTCTTGAAGAGCACCTGGGCCCGCTCTTGGAGCTGGGTCTTGTAGTCCTTGTAGAAGCCCTCTTGGCCGACCTGCTCGAAGAGCTCGAGGGCGATGCGCTTGATGACCTTGAAGGCCTTCTTGAAGCCGCGATCCAGGTAGATAGCGCCTAAGACCGCCTCGAGGGCGTTGGCCAAAAGGCTGGGCTTCTCGCGGCCCGAGCCCATCTCCTCGCCTTTTCCGAGATAGAGATATTCGCCCAAGTCGTGGGCGACGGCGACGCCGGCCAGCGTCTTCTCGTTGACGATGGAGGCGCGCAGCTTGCTCAGCTCTCCCTCGGCGGCCTGGGGGTAGTTTTCCATCAGGAGATGGGAGACGATGAGCTCGAGGACCGCGTCGCCCAGGTACTCGAGGCGCTCGTTATGATCGGAGGCGTCGAGGCGGCGTTCGTTGGCGTAGGACTTGTGGGTCAGTGAGTTCTTGAGAAGAGCTTTTTTGCTGAATCGGTAGCCCAGCTTCTTTTCAAAGGCCTTCAGCTGTTTTTTCTCTTCCCGGCTGATCTTTTCCGGCAAGGGTTCCTCCCTCTTTCGTTTCGAGCCGGCATCGAACGAGCTTTCCGGAAAAACCCGACTCCGTCGTCACCGCGACGGGCAGGTAGTTTTCGGAAAATCCGGTCCATACCGCTTCGGAATGTCCACCATTCTGACACACGTCCTCGGCCCGCTCAAGCAGGACTTCGACCTCTTCCCCCACGAATCGGGCTCTAAATTCGGCCGATTTGGCCTCGGAAAGCGCCCGTAGCCGCGCCGCATGGGCCTTTTTGAGCGTCGGCGGGACCTGCCCCAGCATTTGGGCGGCCTTCGTCCCCCGCTTCGGGCTGAAGGGAAAGACGTGGAAATAATGGACCGGCGCGTCGCGCAGCAGGGCGTGGGTGTTTTCGAAGCGCGCCTCGTCCTCGTAGGGGAAACCCACGATGACGTCGGTGCCGATGCAGAGGCCCGGGATCCTCGCCGCGAGCCGTTCGCAGAGCCCGGCGAACTCGGCGACCGTATAGCGCCGGCGCATCAGGCGTAAAATTTCGTCGTCCCCGGCCTGGAGCGGGATATGGAGGTGCGGGCACAGGACCCGCGAGCCCGCAAACAGCTCGACCATCTCCTCGCTCACTTCCTCCGGGTCGATGGAGGAGACGCGCACGCGGTGGATGGGGCGGGTCGCCTCGATCGCCTTCAGCAGCTCCAGCAGGCTGGTTGCCGGCTCGCGATCGTGGCCGTAGGTGCCGATGTGGATGCCGGTGAGGACGGCCTCGCGGAAGCCGCGCTCGCTCAAGGAACGCAGCTCCTCCAGGACCCGCGGGATCGGGATGCTGCGGTTGCGGCCGCGGGCGTATGGGATGATGCAAAAGGTGCAGAATTGATTGCAGCCGTCCTGGATCTTGACGAAGGCGCGGGTGTTCTTGGAATAGCTCGCCATCCCGAAGGTCTCGAGTTCGGTCTGCCGGAAGATGTCGTCGACCTCGATCATCGGCCGCTCGGGGCGGCCCAGCTCGAGGTAGTCCAGGAGCTTGGCCTTCTTGTCGTTGCCCAAGACGAGGTCGACACCCTCGACCCGGGCGACCTCGCCGGGCTTGGTCTGGGCGTAGCAGCCCGTGACGATCTTGAAGGCCTCGGGGTTGCGGCGCGCGGCGCGTCGGATCAGGTTGCGGCTGTCCAGGTCGGCGCGGTCGGTGACTGTGCAGGTGTTGACGATATAGATATCGGCCTTTTCCTTGAAGTCGACCAGGCGGAAGCGGCGGGCGCGCAGCTGAGCCTCGAGGAAACTCGAGTCGTATTGGTTGGCCTTGCAGCCTAAGGTGGCGAAGGCGACGGTGGTGCGGCCCTCGAGATTTTCTTGGGTTTCTTGCATCACGCGCCGCCCTCGGGCGAACCCAGGCCCGTCTCGATCCAACCTCCGCCCAGGCACTCCTCGCCGCGGTAAAACACCACCGCCTGCCCGGGGCTGATCGCCCGCTGGGCCTCGTGGAACTCGACGCGCACCCTCCCCGCTTCCACCAGGCGCAGCGTCGCCGGGCTGCCCTCGTGCCGATGACGGATGCGGGCCGTGACCTCGATTCCGTCCGAAATCGGCCGCACCCAGCGCACGCCCGAGGCCAAGAGCACGGGCTGGAAGAGCGCCCCGTTGTCGCTCATCGTGATGCGATTCGTCCGCGGGTCGATCGACTTCACATAGACCCGCTCGCCCTGGGCCACCTGCGTGCCGCGCCGCTGGCCGACGGTGTAGCGGTGGATGCCCTCGTGGCGCCCCAGGACCTCGCCGGACTCGGCGACGATGTCGCCCGCCGCCGGCGCCGCGCCCTGCAGGTACTTGGCGATGAAATCGCCGTGGTCACCGCCCGGGACGAAGCAGATCTCCTGGCTATCCGGCTTCTCGCTGGTCTTCAAGCCCGCCTCGCGGGCCAGGCGGCGCACCTCTTCCTTGTCCATCCCGCCGACGGGAAAGAGCGTATGCTCGAGCTGCCGCTGGCCGAGGCTGAACAAGAAATAGCTCTGGTCCTTGCGCCCGTCCCGGCCCCTGCGCAGCTGCCACTCGCCGGTTTCGGGATCGCGGTGCTTCTGCGCGTAATGGCCGGTTGCGACGTGGTAGGCCCCCAGCTCGAAGGCCTTGGTGAAGAGGAAGTCGAATTTCACCTTGTCGTTGCAGAGGGCGCAGGGGTTGGGCGTGCGGCCGGCGAGGTATTCCGCGACGAACTTGTCGACCACCTGCTCGCGGAACTGCGCCTTGCTGTTGATCACGTAGAAGGGAATCCCCAGCTGGTCTGCGACGCGGCGGGCGTCGCCGATGTCCTCGATCGAGCAGCAGCTGGCGTGGCGCTGCGGCTCGTCCTTGGGCGCGTCCCAGAGCTTGAGGGTGATGCCGATCACCTCGTAGCCCGCCCGCTGCATCAGCAGCGCGGCCACCGAGCTGTC
>JADYZQ010000290.1 GCA_020853015.1 Deltaproteobacteria bacterium | reverse complement strand
TTGGGCAGCGGCTCGCCGGGGTATTCTTGCTTCCAGGTCAGGGAGGCGCCGGACTCGCCCAAGTCGAGGACGCCCCAGCCGATGCGGTCGCGGATCGGGAGCGCGGTCTTGTGGTGGTCGTACCAGCGCACCTCCGCGGCCTCGGCTTTCAACTTTTCGAGGATCTCGGCGGGAAAGCTGAAATCGACGATGAAGACCTTCTTGCCCCGGACTTGGGCCTCGATAGGATCGCCATGGTTCATCGGGTAGAGCTCGGCCTCGGGATATTTGCGCTTGACCACCGCGGCGGCGGCGGCGCCGTCGGTGCAATTGGCGTGGTAGAAACAGACGACGGGATGGGACATAAAAAACCTCGGGAAATTATCGTGATTTTTTCAATTAAATCAATAATTTATTACCTTAGTCCCATAAAAATGTAAACCAAAGCGGGCGTCGGCGCGTCTAAAGCCGAGGATGGATGTTCCGTGGAAAAATTCTTAGGCATTTACCGAGGCTTCCCTTACAATTTCAACAATTCCGGCTCGGCTCTCAAATTTCGGTTCTCAAAATAAGGAGGTCCCCGTGAAGCGCCCCCATATTTTCTTCCTCATCGCGATGTTATTGTTCAGCGCCCCGGCCTGGGGCTTGGACCCCTTGGCGCCCCGCTCGGAGCGCGGCGAAGGCCGCGTCGTGGTGCATACCCCGCAACCCGACAACATAGTCACCGTCACCAACTTGAAGAACCGCGGCTCCTGGAACCCGAAGCCCGGCCAGACCATCTCCGTCCCGGTCGGAGATTACGAGCTGCACGTAAAGATGCAGGATTATTCCTATCAGCAGAATTTCCACGTCGCGCCTACCGAGACGAGCTTCCTCGTCGTCCCGGGCTATGGCAGCCTCAAGGTGAACTCGCCGCACGCCACCGATAAGGTCACCGTCACCAGCGACAAGACCGGGCAGACCGTGGCGACCTTCCCGGCCTCCGACACCAAGATCCTGCCGCGCGGCCACTACAAGGTGACGGTCGAGGTCCCCGGCATGTTGCCGGCCGTGAAGAACAACGTCTGGGTAGTGACCAACACGACCCGGGTCCTGGAAGTCACCCAGCAGTAAAGGGGAAGTCATGAAATATTTTACTCGATGGATTTTCGCCGCCTTGCTGCTGGCCTCCGTGCCGGCCTTCGCGCTCGACCCGGTCGCGCCGATTTCCGAGCGCAAGTTCGGGATGATCTACGTCAAGACGCCGCAGCCCGGCTCCGACCAGATCACGCTCACCGCCGTCGAGGGCGGCAAGAAGCAGAGCCTCGAATCCGAAAAGGAGATCAAGGTTCCGATCGGAGACTACTCGGTCAGCGTCAAGATGCAGGACTACCTCTACGAACAGCAGGTCAAGGTCGGTGGCACCGAGCGCACCGAGGTGATCGTGCCGGGCTATGGCAACCTCAAGGTGATCTCGCCGGAAGGCAGCACCGTCGAGGTCTACAAAACCGGCACGCAGAGCCTGGTCGCGAAGTTCCCCGCCAAGCAGGTCAAGGTCCTGCCCACGGGCTACTACGACGTCCGCATCCGCTTCGGGGATTCCTCGGTCACTTCCAACAACGTCTGGATCGTCACCAACACCACCCGCGAGGTCGAGGCCAAGTTCTAGCGGGCTTGCATTTTTCCCCGCCATTTCCTATCTCGAGGCTTCATCCGTTTCGAAGGAGTCCCTATGTCCGAACCTTCGCCCGAGGTGGTCCTGGGCCTGATCCAAATGAGCTGCGTCGAGGAGCCGCGCCGCAACGTCGAAAAGGCGGTCGAGAAGGCGCGGCAGGCGGCCCGCGACGGCGCCCAGATCGTCTGCCTGCAGGAGCTGTTTCCCTCGCTTTATTTCTGCCAGACCAACGACCCTAAATATTTCGAGCTCGCCGAGCCGGTGCCCGGCCCGACCAGCGAGCTCTTGGGCAAGCTCGCCAAGGAGCTGGGCGTGACGATCGTCGCCTCGCTCTTCGAGCGCGACGGCAAGGACTACTACAACACCGCCTGCGTTCTCGACGCCGACGGCCGCTTTTTGGGGAAATACCGCAAGGTGCACATCCCCGACGACCCGCGCAACTACTACTCGGAGCTGTTTTACTTCAAGCCGGGCAACCTGGGCATCAAGCCCTTCGCGACCAAGTTCGCCAAGATCGGCGTGCAGGTCTGCTGGGACCAGTGGTTCCCGGAGGGTGCCCGTTCTCTCGCTCTGCAAGGGGCCGAGATTATCTTCTATCCCACCGCGATCGGCTGGCAGGTGGTGGGGCAGGAGGAGCTGGGCAAGGCCGAGTACCAGGCCTGGGAGACCGTCCAGCGCGGCCACGCCATTTCCAACACCGTCTTCGTCGCGGCAGCCAACCGCACGGGCCGCGAGGACCATCTCAATTTTTGGGGAGGCTCCTTCGTGGCCGACCCGCTGGGCCGGGTCTTGAAGCGGGCCTCGCACGACCGCGAGGAAAACCTGATCGTCCCCGTCGACCTGAAGACCATCGCGGAGGTGCGCAAGGATTGGCCCTTCCTCACCTGCCGCCGCACCGAGGAGTACAGCCTCTGAGTCCCGCCGCCGCACCGCGAGAGTTGGGCTATCGCATGCCCGCCGAGTGGGAGCCCCACGAGGCGACCTGGCTGTCCTGGCCCAAGGACCCGATCACCTGGCCCGACCGCGTTCCGCAGGCGCAGGAGGCCTTCGCGCAAATGATAGAGGCCTTGACGCCCCATGAGAAGGTCCACCTGCTGGTCAACGACGCCGAGTCCGAGGCGCAGGCGCGAGGCAAGCTGGCGAGCCGCGCCATCCGCGGCGAATATCTGCTCATTCACCGCATTCCCACCGTCGACTCCTGGATCCGAGATTACGGCCCCAATTTCCTCAAAGGCCCGCGCGGCCTGGCCTACAATCGGTGGATCTTCAACGCCTGGGGCGGGAAGTACGAGACCCTGATGCGGGACGACGGCATCCCGCAGCGCCTTTCGCATTTGATCAACCTGCCGATGTTCGAGCCCGGGATCGTCATGGAGGGCGGGTCGATCGAGGTCAACGGTGCGGGCTGCGTCTTGACGACCGAGCAGTGCCTGCTCAACCCCAACCGCAATCCGCGGCTGAGCCGGACGGATATCGAAAAATATCTGCGGGATTTTTTGGGCGCGTCGAAAGTGCTGTGGCTGGGCGACGGCATCGAGGGCGACGACACCGACGGCCACGTCGACGACATCACGCGTTTCGTCGCCGCCGACACGATCGTGACGGTGGTGGAAGAAGATCCGGCGGACGCCAATTACAAGCCGCTGCAGGACAACCTGCTGCGTCTGCGCGCGATGAGCGACGTCGAAGGACGTCCGTTCCGCATCGTGACCTTGCCCATGCCGGGCCGGGTCGAATCCGACGAGGGCCCGCTGCCGGCCTCCTACGCCAATTTCTACATCGCCAACGGCGTCGTTCTGGTGCCGGTCTACGCCCACGCCAACGACGCCCGCGCCTTGGCGACCCTGCAGGGGCTCTTTCCGGACCGCAAGATAGTCGGCATCGACTGCCGCGACTTGGTCTGGGGGATGGGGGCCATCCACTGCGTCACCCAGCAGCAGCCCGCCTGAAGTCTCGACCTATTTTTCCGTTTTCGAGGATGCGACTTCTTCCAATTGGATCGCGCCGGTCGGACAACCGGCCGCGGCGGCGCGGATCTCTTCCTCCGAATCCCCTTGGGCGTTGACGACGGTCGATTTCCCCTCCGCGTCCAGCGCGAAGGTCTTGCCCGCGGCGGCCACGCAGGCCGAGGCGCCGATGCAGGCCTCGCGGTCGATCGTGATTTGGATCATAGCTTCACCCCCGGATAGAGCAGCGGCGGAATTTGGTATTTTGCGACGCCCGAGACGTCGATCCGCGCGGGAAAGACGAAGGTCCGCGTATTCAGCCGCGGGATCTCGGTCAGGACGCCCTGGGCATTATACACCGCGTAGAGGTCTTTGTTCGTCAAATTCAGCGCCGAGCTCTCCGTGAAGCTTTTCAGGTTGCCCTGGCCGTCGCGGGTGAAGCTCTCGATGACGCGGGTCTGGCCCTCCTCCAGCTCGCGTTCGTAGACCTGGTAGATCGCTTTCAGGCGGAACTCGGGTCGAAATCGCCCCGGTGCCCGCAGCAGCGCGATGCGCAGGGCGCCGCGGTCCAGCGGCTCGCCCAGCAGGCTCTTGGCCTGGAGGCCGAACTGGTTGATCTGGAACTCGCGCAAGACCCCGTTGTCGACGTCCTGGTCGTTGAGGAACATCACCACCCGCAGCTGTTCGTCGAAGGCCGTGCAGAGGTTGGGCTGGTCGTCGAGGTAGTCCCACCAGCTCCGCAGGCTGAAGCTGCAGGCGATGTAGCCGCCTTGATTGGGAGCGGAGCGGCCCAGGGGGATCTGCAGGCGCAGGCGCCCGGTCGCGGTGTCGAAGGCCCACTCGCGGTAGCACTGCGCCACCGCCGGGCGGCGAAAGTCGCCCCAGAGGCCCAGGGTCAACGAGGCGGCGACGTAGCTTAGGGTGAGAAAGGAAAGGGCGAAGTAGGCGCGGCGGCGTTTCACCAGGAAGAAGAGGCTTAAGATCAGAAGCCCCAGGCCCGGCGCTAGGAAGGGCGAGGCGATCTGGCGGAAGTAGCGGTTCCAGGCCTCGACGCCCAGGCAGGCCAGGCCGAGCAGAGCGAAGAGGGCGAAGGGGAGCCAAAGCGCTTTCAGCTTGCGAAGGTCCACGGCGTGATTCCTAGCCCGGCGCCCGGCATTTTTTCCAGGATATTCCCGGCGGCTCTTGCTATGTTGGCGCGCATGGAAACCGCCGCCCCGGCGCCCGCGCCGTTCCCCGGCCCGCGCCGCGACCTCGCCTGGTTCGCCTTTTTGCTGCCGCTCGCCCTCGCGGTCTGGGCCCTGCGCGCTTATCCCGAGGTTCTGCGCAAGGGCGCGGACCAGAGCTACCTGCTTCAGGTCTCCGTCTGGACCCTTGTCAAGCTGGCCTCCGTCTTCTACGGCCTCTACTTATTGCCGGGATTGGCCTTCTTCGCGCGCCGCTGGCCAGCGGCGGGGCTCGGCGAGGCCCTCGGTGGCGGTCGCCTTTTGATGGCCTTCGCCTTCGGCATGACGGCCCACGTCTTCGCGGCCCTTTTGCAAAAGACCCTGCGCCTGGGCTACCACCCTGGGAGCGTCCTGGCCTGCCTCGCGGTTTCCTACTTGGTGTTGGGTTGGCTCGCCGGGAAGATCCCGATGGAGCGGCTGATCCGCGAGGCGCCGGGCCCCCGGCCGGAGCGCCCCGAGCGGTTTGCGACCTACGGCCTCTTGGCGTTGGGCGGCGCGCTGCTTTTGGAGATGACGCTGCGCGCCCGCGGCACCAGCCTCAATCTCTCCGGCGACGGCTACCCGCACCTGATCAACACCTTGGGGACGATGGTCGACGGCCCCTTTCCGGACGGGCTGCCTTTCTTCACCACCTTCGTCCTCAACATCCACCCCATGGGCTTTCACGCCCTGCTGGCCAATTTGAAGACGCTGACGCCGGGCCTGCTCTACATCGACCTGTTTCGTTATTTTTCCGTCCTGATGGTGCCGGTCTTTCTCGCCTGCATGTACGGTTTCTTCTCCTCTTTGGGAAGCAGCCGGCTGGTCGGGGCGCTGGGCGCCTTCGCCGCGCTCTTCGTCAGCGGCGGCGGGCTCTCGCTTGGCATCCCCATCGTCTTCTTTCCTTGGTACTGGTCGATCGCCTGGTGCCTCTCCGCGGCCGTTTTCTATATGTTGCTGAAGAGCGAATTGGGCTCGGCGGCGATTTGCTTCGCCGCGGGCTTGGTCTTCGGCGCCGGCGTCCTGCTGCATCCCTTCTTCGCCCTGCGGATGGGGGCGATCATGGCCTGCTTCCTTCCGCTGGAATTGCTGCGCCGCGCGCTTTGCCGCCAGCCGCTCGGGCCGGCCTGGAAAGGAGCGCTTGTTTTCGGGCTGGGCCTGGCGATCCCGGTGGGTGCCTGGTTGGGGCCCTTGCTGGCGAAGTATCCTTGGGAGCCGACCTACGAGTTCGACTACATCGTGAAAAATTTCTCCGCCTTGGCCCCCGAGGGCGTCGAGTACCTGAAGACGATGAAGGGGAAGGGCTTCTCCCTGAAGGACCTCTGGCAATGGTCCTGGAAGAACACCGGCCTCGTTCCGATCCTGCTGGCGCCGCTGGGCCTGGTCGCCTGCGTCGCCCGGCTTCGCGATTCGGCCTCGGCCCTGCTCGCGGCCTGGCTGATCGCGATGGGCGCCGCGACGCTCCTCGACCTGCTGCCCAATCCCTACCGCTACTTCGAGTATTTTTTCTTCGGGGTCCTCGCGCTCGCGATTTACGGCGCCGGCTGGCTTTTGGGAAAATTGTCCGGCGTCCCCCGCGCCCTCGCGATCTCGGTCCTGCTGTGTCTGGCGGCTTTGCAGATCCCCCGGGATTTTTTCCCGAAATACGGACAGGCCCTCCGTTTGTACGGAACCACCGCCCTGACCGAGGCGGATATCCGTTCCGCCGAGTCCCGCTCCACCCGCTACCTCGAATCGAAACGCGCCGGGCGACTCGACCTCGAGTACGGCGGCTACCGCGGTTATCTCTGGTCGCGGCAGAAGAAAGTCTGGGACATCTACTTGAAGACCCGCAAGCCCGCGGCGCCCGCGCCCGCGACCAAGCCGGGGGGAATTTAACCCTTTTTTCCGTGCTCCGTCGTAGATGGTAAAGGTTGATAATCCCCGCAAGATCCACTAAACCATGTCCAGCCGCGACAAGGAGACCTCATGAATTGCCGATTATTATTAAAGATTTTTCCGGTACTGCTGTTCCTGGCCCTGCCCGTCCCCGGGAGGGCCCAGGCCGAAAAGACCCTCTTGGTCACCAAGATCGCCTTCGGGCCCGACGGCGCGGCCAAGGTCGGCTACGACACCAAGGGCAACGCTGCCCAGGAGGTCGAGAGCAGCAAGATTCAAAGCGCCCTCGTATTCTACGCCCTCGCGATGAATCGGCTCGACGCCGAGAGCGGCAAGGCCCTGCTCAACCAGGTGCAGGCCGCCGTGGGGAAGATCGCCACCGAGCAAGGCCTGGTGCGGGCCGATCTCCTCAAGGGAAATCCCGTGCTCAAAGCGCTGCAGGCGGCGCCGGCCGAGCAAACCCTCGACTTGACCTTCTCGCAGGTCGGTAAGAGCAACGCCGTCGAGTTGAAGCCCGAGACCGTCGATCCCAAATTTCTCGCCCCGGCGGTGCTCTATCTCTTCCAAGACCAGGTGAAGACCCTCTCCGAGAGCGGGGTACGCCTGCTGGTCCTCGCGATGGGCGGCATGAACAAGTGGTACCGCGAGGTGGGCAAGGCCTCCGACGCCGACAGCGTCGCGAAGGCCCCGGCTTACGCGCTTAATTTAGCCGTCGATATCCTGGAAAAGCTCGGCGGAAAAAAGAAGCCTAACTAGCCTCAAGAAGGAGAAGCCATGCGTCGTCGATTTTCGATTCTCTCGTTGGCCCTGTTGATGGGCGCCGTCTCGCCCCTGCTGTACGCCCAAGTCGTCGTCCCGGTCGGAGAAAGCATCAAGCCGGAGGGCGGGGGCGGCGGCGGCGAAGAGGGCGGCGCCAAGAAGGCCGCCAAAAAGCGGCGTGTCGCGCCCGCCTCGGTAGTCAAGCCCGGCTCCAGCTTCATGATCCAGATGGCGACGGTGCTGAGCAGCGGGCTCAGCCAGCCCGGCGAGACGGTCTACTTTCTCGCCAACGAGAACGTCGGCAGCGGTCGCCCCGTCATCGCCTCCGGCGCGGTGGGGCGTGGCACGATCAAGCAGGTCGTCGCCGATAAGAAGAAGGGCAAGCTGGTGGTGGCCCTCGATTCCGTCCAGGCCGTCAACGGCGAGAGCGTCCCGGTGGGCGGCGACGTGATGGTGGAAGGCCAGGGATCGCAGGCCTCGGTGGCCTTCGGCGACAAGTTCACCGCGACCTTGGACGAGAAAATCGTGATCCGGCCCAAGCCCGCGCCCCGTCCCAAGAAGGGCGAGGTCGCTCCCGAGATTAAAAAGGCCAGCGTCGAGATCCGCGGCAAGGGCGTGAAGACCGACATCAAGAAGGGCACGGCCAAGGGCAACGTCGAGGTGATCCTCGAGGCGCCCAAGGGCATGACCGTCGACGACGTCGAGTTCAACAGCGTCGCCTTGACCAAGGTGAACAGCTTCACGCTGCCGAATCCGGTGCGGGCCTCCGCCGCCAAGACCAAGGTCGGCGACCGCAACAAGAACGGCGTCACCGACGTCAACTTCTCGATCGAGGCCTGGGACTTCGTCAAGTACCAGCCGCGCGGCAACAACGTCGTGACCTTCTCGGGCCGGATGAAAAACGGCACGCCCTTCGAGGCCACTAGCGGCGTCACGATCGATTACTAAACGATTCCCGATTTTTGCTGTATTGCTTAGGGGGCTCCGGCGACGGCGCCCCCTAAATTTTTACCGGGAGCTCGCGGCCCTCGCCGCTTTCGATATCCAGCGCGACGATCCGGTGGTTGTTGGTGTCGGCGACGAAGAGCTCGCCGCCGCGCACCGAGATCCCTCCCGGCTCGAAGCAGGCCGTTTCCGGGCCCAATCCCTTGCCCGGCTTTCCTGTGCCCGCAAAACCGCGGCACTCGCGGGTCCGCGGGTCGAGGCGCTTGATCCGGTGGTTGAAGGTGTCGGCGATCCAGAGTGCGCCGGCATGGGCGGCGATGCCCAGGGGGTGCTGCAGGCGGACCTCGTTCCCCACCCCGTCCTTGTCCCCGAACAGAAATAAATCCAGGCCGACCAGGCTTTCGACCTGGCCTTCGCCGTCCAGCG
>JADYZQ010000289.1 GCA_020853015.1 Deltaproteobacteria bacterium | reverse complement strand
CCTCCGCGCGCGACCCCATCTCCTACGAGTTGGACGCGGTCGGCAACGACATGCCCAGGCGGGCCGAGCCGAAGAGCCTCTCGAAGCAGCCGGCGGAAGCGGATTCGGCGGCGAATTGACGGTGTAGGGGCGAACCTTGCTCACCGCAACAGCTTTCGCCGTCGTAAATATTCCTCGATCCTCCCCAAGCCCTCGCGGATTTCCTTCACGTCGGTCGCGTATGAGAAGCGTACGTAGCCCTCTCCCGACGGACCGAAGTCGATGCCGGGAGTAATTCCCACCTTGGCCTTCTCTAAAATGTCGAAGGCGAAGCGGTGCGAGTCGCGCGTGTAGTGCTTGGCGTTCGCGAAGACGTAGAAGGCTCCGCCGGGCTCGGCGGTGACGCCGAAGCCCAGCCGCTTTACGCCCTCCAACATTACCCGGCGCCGCTCTTGAAAGGTCCTGCGCATGGCCTCGCGCTCCCGGTCCGTCTTGGTCAGGGCGGCGATTCCCGCGGCCTGCACGAAACCCGCGGTCGAGATGTAAAAGTTCTGCGCCATGTTTTGGAAGACCTTGGTGAAGGCCCGCGGGAAGATGCACCAGCCCAGGCGGAAGCCCGTCATGGCGTAGGCCTTGGAGAAGCCGTTTAAGACGAAGGCGCGGTCGGTGAATTCGAGGATGGAGCGCTCTTCGCCCTCGTAGGTCAACCCGTGGTAGATCTCGTCGCTGATCACGTATTTTCCCATCTCGGCCAGCGCCTTCATGGACTTCGTGTCCAGCAAGGTCCCGGTCGGATTGCCGGGCGAGTTGATCAGGATCGCCTTCGTCTTGCGGCGCAATTTTTTCCTCACGGCCTCGGGCTTCAATTGAAAGCCTTCCGCCTCGCGGCCGCGGACGAAGGCCGGCCGGCCGCCCGCGAAGCGCAGAAAATTAGCGTAGCAGGGATAGTGGGGGTCGCTTAAGACCACCTCCTCGCCGGGTTCGAGCAGGGCGCCGAAGAGCAGGAGCATGGCGGGGGAGGTGCCGGCGGTGATCAGCACCTGATCGGGATGGATCGTGACGCCGTAGCGCCTTCGGTAGTGCCGGCAAATTTCCTCGCGCAGGGCGAGTAGGCCTAAGGAGTGAGTATAGTGGGTGAAATCGCGGCGTAGGGCCTGAATGGCGGCCGCTTTCACCGCCTTTGGGGCCGGGAAGTCGGGTTCCCCCACCGAGAAGCTGATGACATCGTGGCCCAATTGTGCCATGCCTTGGCTTTTTTCCAGCACGTCCATCGCGATAAACGAGCGCAATTGCCGGGAGCGACGCGACAACAAGGAGAGGAGGGCGGCCTTGGCGGGCATGGGGCTTTCCGGTTCCTTTCGGCTAAGTGCTTGAAATGCCTTCCTAACGCGTCCCGTTCCCAGCCGCAACTTTTGTCTTTCCCACCCGATCTTTAATAGGGACGGTCATTATGAAGCTCTTTTTATCCGGGGCCTGCTTTGGGCTCCTTTTTAGCGCGATCGCGATCTGGTTTCTCAAGTTGTCCCCTTGGGCGATCCTGCCCGAATTGCGTCTCGAGGTCTTTGTCCTGGGCGGCGGGCTCTTGGGCGGCTTCATCCACCAATTGATAGGAAACGGCGAACATGTCTCCACCGAATAAAATTTTCCTCCCCGGAGTCTACGACGAGGTCGAGGGTGTCTGCCGCCTGATCCCCGAGGAAGCGCAGGTCTGCACGGCGGATCCCGAGCCCGCGGCACTCGGCGGCGAGGTCTCCTCGCTGGCGACCGTCTCCCGCTCCCAACTGCTGAACGACGCCTTCGGCGCCTCGCGCCGGGTGAACCCCCTGTGGAGCGAGTCTCCCTATCAGTATTCCCTCTTGGCGATTCCGTCCCTGCTGACCGGCTGCGGGGCACCCAGCGAGCCTCCGCCCCCGGGCGATCCCATCTCCTCGGCCAGCCCCTTGGGACCCGAATCGGCGATGAACGCCGCGCCTCTGGCGGGCAACCTCGACGGCGTCGACCTGACCGGAGCCGGCGCGCGCAACGCGGTCGCTTGGTCGGTCTTCGACTCGACGACGCCCGCCAACACCGGGACCTTCGCCTTCCTCCGCAACGGTGGGACCGGAGGCAGCGTCTCGACGGTCAGCAACGAGGCCACGGCCCGGCACCTGACGACCTCGGCGGCCATGCTCGACAACGGCGAGACCGTCGTCGTCTACACCCGCACCGACGGCGACCCCGGCACCGCCCGCATCGTCGCGCGGCGACTCTCGGCCTCGGGCAGTCCGATCGGCGGCGACATTACTTTGGTCGGCGCGGCCGACCGCGCCAACGTCCCCGACGCGCAGGTCGTCTCGACCGGAGACGGCTTTGTCGCCGTCTACCGCGATGGCAACGGGCAGCTGGTGGCAACTTCGTTCAATGCCGACGGCACTCAGGCCGGGTCGCTCAATCTGGGTTCCGAACCTACCTCCCGCAGCCACTACGCGGTGGCCCGAGGCGAAGGCGACACCTGGGTCCTGGCGGAGATCAGCGGCTCCAATCAGGTCCACGTCCGCAGCTTCCACGGCGTGACGCCCGGCGACGTCGACGAAAACATCGGCACCTCCGGTTTTTCCTCCACCGCCAGCCTGAGCGTCGCCATGAACGAGGAAGGCTCGATTATGACCGCCTGGAACGCCCAAGGCGGCGGCATCTTTGGCGCGGTCCTCGGAGGCCCTAGCGATCAAAGTCCCTTTCGCATCACCTCGAGCGGGCTCGCCAACACCATGTCGATCGCCAACGACCACCGCGGCAACTTCCTCTTCGCCTGGGAGCAGGGCGGGCAGGTCCTCGCGCGGGTCTACAACGGTACCAGCAGCTTCACGACGCCGGCGGATTTCTCGGTCATCGCCTCCGGCAACACCAACTCCAACGTCCAGGCCCACGTCTCGGACGACGGCGTGTTTTCGATCAGCTGGATCCGCAGCGGCAACTCGGGCGGCAGCACGGTGCAAGACTTGATGCGGCGCGACTATCGCCTGAACTACGAATAGCCGCGGCCGGCGCAACGTTTCGCGGATTGCGACGATAAATTTCCCGTGGGAGGCCTTGCATGGCGATACGGGAATTAGGCGAAAATCGCGGCTCCAGCGAGCCGAAAAACCCCATCGAAATCGAAGACTTGGTGCATCGACTCCAAGATCTCTGCCCCGAGGAAATGGCCAAGGCGCTCTTCACCCTCGAATTCCACAAAAAGTTCAGCCAGGCCTTCCGCGGTTATCATGCGGCGATGCAGCAGGACCCGACGGCGCTGTTCTTCTCGCGGGGCCTCAAGCACGAGATCCAGACGATCTACCTCGAGCTGGCCCGCCACCTGAAGGCCAAGAACGCCGGCGCCACCGACCTGATGAACCAGGTCTTCGACTTCTTCGGCGCCACCCTGAAGTCCCTCATGAAAGTCCCCAACCTGGTGTCCAACAACTGAGAGGTCGAGATGTTTCCCTTGTTTTCCACGCCCGCCCTTTGGATCTTCGCCGCCGTCCTGGTCGGCCTCTCGGTGGCCGCCTCCTATTTCAGTTTCCCGAATCGCTAGGCGCATCGCGCAACTTCCGGCATCTTGGTCCGAATTTAAGGCCTTACCGGTTTTAAGTTTCGGGTGAAAGATGTCGACGGTCGTTCCCTCAAATCCCGGCTTCGCGCCGGAATCCTGGCTTTCCGGCTTGGGTTCCAACCCCGAGCTGCGCGCCTTGGCGCGCGAGTCGGATCCCGAACTTTTTTGCGAGTCCTTGCTGGCCTACGGCCTGCGCCGGGAGTCCGCCGGCGAGGTCGAAGCCGCCGCCCGCGTCTACGCGCGCGTCCAGGAAGTCGCGCCGGCGGAACTCTCCCGCCGTGCCGCGCGTCGCTTGGACGCCATCGTCGGGCGGGGCGCCGCGGGGCCGCGCGCGGAATTCCTGCTGCGGCGCCTGGCGGGCGAGGCGAGCGATCCGGCGGCCTTGTTTGCGATGGGCACGGCGGTTTCGGTGTTTCGATTGGCGCGGTTGGCGAGTCTGGCGCGACTGAGCGCAAGTCCGGCGGCGAATCTGCTCACGCGAGGCTTCGGCGCCAGGGCCGCGGCGTCCCTGGCCGGCTTCGCTTTGGAGGCCCCGGCCTTCACCTTCGCCGGGCGCCTGGCCAACCAGGCCTTGGGACGGGAGCAGGATTGGGGGCAGGGCGCGGTCGGCAGGGATGTGGCCTCGAGCTACTTGGTGTTGGGAGGCTTGAAGCTGGCGGGGTGGGCGAGCGGCGCGGCGTATCGCGGCGTCGCCGGATCCGCGGGGGCCGTTCGCGAACGGCCCCTACAGACCTTGTTCCAGCAAGTCGGGACTTTGGCCGGCATTTTCCTCGGCCACCATCTCGAGGAGAGGGTCGGCCTGCGACCCGCGCAGTCCGGCGCCACCACCCTCGTCGATTCCATGGCGATGCTGCTGCAGTTCCACGTGGCGGGT
>JADYZQ010000288.1 GCA_020853015.1 Deltaproteobacteria bacterium | reverse complement strand
TGGCGCATCGACGACGTGCTCGACGAGACGCCGCAGACCTTGGTCTCGAACATCCCGCCCACCCAGAAAATGAAACCGGTCCAAGGCGAGGCCCCGCCGCCTCCCACCGTCAAGCTGGCGCCCATCGCCGAGGAGATCCCGCCGACCTACAAGTTGATTCAGGCCGTGTCGGCGCCGAAGCATCCGGAAGAGCCCGGCACGCCGGCTTCCCCAATCTTGGCCCGCGTGGGCACCAAGGAGATCGACCTCTCCCTTGCCAGGAAGGAGCCTCAGGTCGTCTACCGCGAGGGTCCGGTCCTGGTGGAGCTCTCGGTCGATGCTTTGGGCCGGTACTTGCTCAAGGGCAGGGGCTTCCACTGGGGGAGCAAGCCCGTCACGGTGGAATTCGAAGGGAAGAAATTCCAGTTGAGCCGCATGAAGCCCAGCGCGCCGCCTCTGGAGGCCAAGTCCGCCCCGTCGCCCGATATCGAAAAAACGCACGTGGCGATCGTCGTCGGGGCCTCGGATTTCAAGACGGGCCTCTCCGAGTCCAAAGGGGAATTGGCTGCCTCCGACATCCCCGCCGGCGTCGCGATGGAGCTGGTGGCGATGCCCACCGCTCTTTGGGACCGCGACTCCGACAAGAACGAGGTGCGGGTGGAGGACGTGCTGGCCGAGAAGCCGGTCTCCGTCGGCACCCTGACGCGGGAGGAAGCGGGCGGGCTGACCTTGCAGCTCCGCAAGGAGCTGCTGCCCGCTTACCAGGTCGATGTGCGGGACTCGAGCATGGCGTTGAAAAAGGGCGCTAAGGGATCGGTTTACGACCCGATCGCCCTGGCGGAAGGCGACCGCATCGGGATCGGCCCGACGGGGATTATGAAGTTCGTCGTCGCCCGGCATGAACAAGGCCGGCTGGTCCTGCGGCCGGACGGCATCGACCAAAAGGTCCGCGTCCACTTGTCGGCTTCGGGCATCGTCTCCGCGAAGTCCGAACAGCCCTCTCCCTTCAAAAAAATGATCGAGGATTCCATGAAGGCCAAGGGGTCCGAGGAACCCGCGTTGCCCGCGCTTTCTCCCGAAGAGCGCTTGGCCCAGGCCTCCTACGTTTCCCCCAAGGAGAGGCTCGGGATCGTCCGCGACGACAAGGTCTTGTCCGACCCCCTCAGTTTCCTAAGGTACATAGATTCCACCAAGCGCCTGCTGGGTCCGGAGTTGAGCAAAAAGCTGGAATTTTTACTGGTCGACAGTCCCGAGGGCCGGGTGAGGATTCAAAAGCTGCGCGAGGCGGTTGCCCGGCGGGCCGGACATTCCTATCCCAACGTGGACCAGTTGCGCGAATACGCGGTACAGGCCTTGCTCCAGGAAGGGATAGATATTTCCGAGCGCGCCCTCAAGGAGCTGGGCCTGCAAAAATCCCTGGGCGTCGTGAATTTGACCTTGGGCGAGGCCTTCTTGCCGCAATTGTATCCCAACGACGTCCCCGTGGCACTGGCCTCCGAGGAGCGGAAGGTCTGGATCTTGGGAGACTCGGGTTTTTCCGCCCTCTTTAACCCGCAGCATCCCGCGACCTTCATACCGGGATCCACCTTGGGAGAAATTCGCGCGCGAGGCTATCTCGAGGCCGTCGCCGGCAACATGCTTGTCGCCGGGCATCAATTTTCATTCAAACCCTATCCTGGATCCCTCGGGACGGCCGTGCCCGTCGTGCAGCTGGAGGGGCAGTTGTTTTCCTTCCGACAATCGGGCGATGTCCGGGCCGTCTTCACTTTCACTTCCCTGGCCAACCCCAAGCATCAAGTCGTCGTCGAGGGGCCGCTCGGGACGGATCCGAAACTGGCGATCGAGGTGGCGAGGACTTCCGCGAAGCAGGCTGGGAAAGCGACGGCGATGGAAGACATCCTTCCTCTCCTGCTGTTGGAGAATCCGCAAAACATCCCCGTCAAGCTGTCCTTGGAACTCCGCGCCTTTCAGATCCTTGGTTGGATCGGGGATCAGAATGGAGAGACCCCGCGGGCCTATTCGGTGCTGGAGGGCGCCAAGGACCTGGTCGACAAGTGGGGGGATCCCGTTGACATGCATAATACCCTTGTCGAGATGGAGTTTTTGGACCGCTATTCCCTCAGCCTGCGCGCCGCGGATCGCGAACTTGCGGAGACCCTCTTGAAGATGGTCCAGGACAACTATGGGGCCTCCCTGGATCCCAAGCAGATTCGCGGGCCGGAGGCGTTTTCTGACGAGCGAGGGAAGGGGCTCCTCCTCCGCCTTATCCTGGGCCAGCCCGCAGGCGCCACAACGGTCGGGAAGATGCTGGAAGTGAAGGCCTACGGTCCCGATTGAGTGGGCGAGCTGTCCCGGCCCGCGCAGCGAAAATAGGACTTCCGATTTTAAAGCAACTTGCCCAAATCCCGGGCGAAAAGCTATAACGTCCATAGCTCGGGGTTTATCCGCCTTCAAACCACTCCAATAAACCCCTTTATCCAACGATCGACATTCCAGGGGGCCGCATGTCCGCGACGGGGATACTCCTATCCGCACGCTTATTTGGCGCATCGACCCGCGATGTGGGACAGCCATGCCCGCGATCGGGGTCGCGGGGCGCAGATCTCGCCGTCGGGGCGCTGAGCCCCGCGCAGCGAGAGGCCTGGCGCGACTTGCAAGCGGAGACCGATCCCGCGCTGCTCGCCCGCGCCGCTCTGGACTTCGCCGCCGGCCTCGAGGCCTCCGGGTCTTCGGCCGCGTTCGCCTATTACCGGATGCTGGACGATCCCGCCTTTTCGCCGGAAATCCGCGCTCAGGCGCAGCGCCGCTTGTCGGTTCTGGCCGGGGGAGGTCCAGTTGGCGAGCGCTTGGAAATTCGGCTCGGAGGCTTCTTCCGCGAGGCGAGCGACCCGGCGATGCTGGGAGCCATGACATCCGCCGGCCTGGTCTTTCGGACGCTGCGCATCGGGACCCTCGGCCGGCTCTTGGCCCGGCCGC
>JADYZQ010000287.1 GCA_020853015.1 Deltaproteobacteria bacterium | reverse complement strand
GGGGCTCGGGCATGGCGGCGAAGGCGTAGAGCAGCTCGACCGAGTCCGGGGTCAGGCGTCCGTTCTCGAAGCGCAGCAGCAGCGTCGGCGGCGTCTCGGCCAGGGCGCGCACCGCGGCCTCGGCGTCTTGCGGGCCCTCCTGGGCGCGGACGCGCAGCGGGACGCCTTCTGCGGCGAGGCGCCGGTTGAGTGCCGCGGCGTCCGGGGCCTCGAGCCACGCCGAGGTGCGGCGCCCGACCTCGGCGCGCGGCAACGCGGGTTCCGAAGCGGTGGGCGCTTCACTCCTGGGAATACGGAAACGGTAGCGGTAGGGCCGCTCGCCCCGAAACACGATCTGCTGCCCGTCGCTCAAGGTCATCTCGCCGCCGCGCGGGAGGAAGAAGTGGTTTTCGCCGCTCCCCGTGATCTCCATCACCGCCCCGGAAAGATTGCGGATGCGCCACTCGCCCGCGGCCGTGCGGTAGACCTCGGCGTGGTCCGCGGGGACATCGGGGGCGAAGCGCAGCCTCGGATCCGGCGAGCTGGGGATGTGAAGATAGGGATCGAGCAGGACGCGGCCGTCCGCCTCGCCGTAGGGCGGCAGCGCGACGTCGGACTCCGGCCGCGTGCCGATCGCGAATCGCTCGCGCTCGCCTAAGGCCAATTCGATCGGCGGCGCGCCGGGGGCCTCCACCTCGAGCGCGATCTCGCCGCCGCGCACGTGGACGATCTCGCCGTGGCGGGTCATGCGGGAGACCAGGCCCTCGGTATTGCGGAATTCTTCCGAGACGCCGTGCGCGAAGCGCAGCCGGTGCCGCTCGCCGGGGGCGAGGGGGCGCCAAGGGCTGTTCGGGTCGGCCGGGTTTTCGCGCACCGAGATCGGGGCCTCCGCCGCGAGCGATTCGACGGCGTAGCTCCGCCCCACGCCGGGGACGATGCCCGACTCGGGGTGGATCCGCGCGCCGAAGCCCTCTTGGGGGCCGTTGGCGAAGTTCGGGGAGAAGGATTGGTGTCCGCGGAAGGGATGAAAACCGAAAGGACTGAGGGCGTCGGGATCGGGGGCCCGGCCCTCGGCGGTGACGCGGACCCGCGTCCCGCCCATCACGATCTCCTGGCCGCTGCGGATCACGAAGCCGTATTTGCCGACGGGATAGTGGCTGCTGTCCGGCATGACGACGAAGGTCTGGTGCTCATCCAAGTTTTGCACGAGCAGCGCGTCGGGGCCGATGCGCTCGACGACCGCGTGGCGCGGGGCGACGCGCGGATCGGCGATCGCGCCGGCGCCGGCGATGCGCTCGGTGCCGACGGGAATCAGGGCCGCCAGGTCGGGGAAATGCAATTCGAAGGGCTCGCCGGGGCGGGCCGGCGGCCGCAGCTCGGGGCTATGCGCCCGGTTGAGCAAGTCGATGGTGCGGGCCTCGGCGGCGTCGGCCGCCAGGCCGAGGCGGGGAGGTGGAGGCAGCTCGACGGGTTGCGGAGCGCCTTCGATCGGGACCTGCGTCGGGACGTAGATCTCGGCGGCGGGCGCCTCGACGGGCGTCGCGGGGTCGTGAAAGTAGACGTGCACCGCCACGTTGTCCGGCTTGAAGTGGTCGACCAAGTTGCCGCCCTCGGCCGCGTCGTAGACGTTCATCATCTCGACCTCGCCGCCTTGCAGTTGGCTCACCGGGAGGTCGCGGGCCAGGTAGAGGGTGCGGCCGTCCGGCGCGGTGAAGGGGATGCGGGCGCCGTCGGGCAGGTCGTCGAACTGCGGGTAGAGCGAGTCGAGGATGCCCATGCGCTGTAGGGCGAGACCCATCAATCCGGTTTGCGCCTCCTCGGCGGAGCCGCTTTCGGAGACGCGGCGGACGATCTCTTCGGTGGCGACGTTGTCGCCCAATCCGTCGGAGAACATCACCGCGCGCTCCCCGCCCTCGAGGACGATCTCGTGGCGCACCGGCGGTTGGACCCTGGAGGGGCCGAGGCCTCCGAGGACGACGTTGACGTCCGGGTGCGTGCGCATCGCCAGTTCGCCGCCTTCGATCCGTCCGGCGTCGGCCAGCATCTGCACCTGGGACTGGTCCCGGGTGCGGTGGATTACGCGGCCGTCCCGGCCGAAGACCACCGCGCCGGAGTCGCCGACGTGGACGATCTCCATCCGCATCCGCCCGTCGGCCCCGCGGAAGACGCGGTGGGCCACGGCGCAGGCGCCGGCGCCTGGATAACGACGGCGCACCGCCTCGTGCGCGGACCGGAAGGCCCGCATCAGGTCGCCGTGGGCGCTCATCTCGGCTTGAATCACCTCGCCGGCCAGGCGGCTCGCCTGGTCGCCGCGCCCCATGCCGCCCATTCCGTCCAGGACGACGGCGTAACGCGCCCCGGTGGCGTCGACGCCGTGGACGAGCGCGTCCTCGTTGGAATCCTTGTAGCCGACGCCCTCGTGCGTGGCGCCCGAGGCGGTGCCGTAGTCGGGGCCGGCCTCGCGGACCGCGATCGCGCCGCGGCGCGGGGCGCCGGGGGCGTTGTCTTGCAGGACGCCTTCAAAACTGGTCTCGACGGCCGGCGCGCGGGGTGTCTCCGGCGCAGCGAGAGCGGCGTCGGGCGACTGCGCCATGCGCGCCGGGAGTTCCGGGCCCGCGCCGTCCTCGCGAGGCGCATCGCCCTGTTGTCTCTCGCGCCCGCCCCCGTCGGCGTCGCCGCGGGAGGTCTCCCCGGCGCGTCCTCGGACGGCGGCGGATTCGCGGACCCCGGCGGGCGCGCGTTCCGCGGCGCGGGTGCGGGTCGCCCGGCGAAAGATCGCGTAGACGGCGCCGAAACCCAAGGCGATCGTCGCGGCCGTCCCGGTCATCGCCAGGGGAGAGAGGTGCAGGAAGCTGGAAAGGAATTGGGCGGAGTCGGCGACCAGGCCGTGGCCGCCGGAGGCGGCGGCGTCTTGGGCGTGGGCGGTGCCTGGCGCCAAGGTCGTCAGGCCCAGGGTGCCCAGCCCCAGCACGGCCATGAGGCCCGAGTTCATGCGGGCGGCCGCGCCGCGGGCGCTGGCGGCCGGATCGGCGAGATGCGGCGGCAGCTCCTCGGCGCGCGTGCCCGGCGCCGTTTCGCCGGCATCGCTCAAGTCGACGCGAAACCCTTCGTCGACGATCTCGATCTCGGGACCTTCGTCCGCGGCGCGTTCGACGCGGCGCGGGGCTTCGGGATCGGCGACGCGGCCGGTTCCGGCGCCTTCTTCCGAGACGTCGACGCGAACGGTCTCGCGGGCGGCGGCCTCGGCCTCGTTCGCGGGCCGCGGCGTCGCGCGCTCCAGGGCGCGGACCGCGGCGACGAAGCGGGTGACGCCGGCCTCGGCATTGCGGATGCCGGCGATGCGCTGGGCGATGTCGCGGCGCAGGCGGTTGGCTTCGACGCCCAGCTCGCGGCGGCGCTCGGGATCTAGGCCGCGGCGGGAAAGCTCTCGCTCGGCGCGGCGCAGCTCGCGGATCCGTTCGCGGACCTCGGCGACGCGGCGGTGAGCGGCCTCGAGGCGAACGCGGACGTCGCGCGTCTGGGATTCCAGGGGAGCGAAGCGCGGGTCGCCCTCGCGGGCGCGCAATAGGGCGGTCAATTCGCGGACTTCGCGGCGGGCGTGGTCGATCGCGCGGGCGGCCTCGCGCAGCGACGCCTCTTGATGCCGCGCGGTCAACTCTTCGGCCACCACGCGGCGCACGGGCGACGCGGCGTGCGTGCCCGGCGGAACCAGACCGTGCTCTGCCGCGCTGCGTGGGCGCAGGCGGATCTCGCCGGCCACGAGCCGGCGGGCGGCGCTGGGGAGGTCTTGGCCCGCTTCGCGCGCCATCAAGGCGGCCAAGGCCTCGTGCGGGCGAAGTCCGCCCAAGGCGTCGGGATTGGCCTCGAGGTGCTCGCGGGCCTCGCGGTATCCGCGTAAAAATCTCTCCCGGCCTTCGGCGGTGCGCAGGGCCTCGGGGTCGGCGCCGCGCAGCAGGTCGTCCAAATGGGCCAGGGTATCGGCGAGGCCTTCATCGGCAAGCAGCCTGAAACCGAGTTCGGCCTCGGGGTTCGCCTCGCGGTCGCGGATCGTCTCGCCGAGGTCCGGCGAGGCGCGCAGGGTGCGTTCCGCGAGGGGGGCGTCGCCGATTTCGCGGGGCAGCCCTGGAATCCTTTCGGCCGGGACCGCAACGGGAGCCGCTTCGGCCCCAGGTTCTCGCCTTTCTGCGGCGCGGGTCCGCTCCACGGGATGCGTGCCGGAGACGGCGGCTTCGAGCAGCGTCGCCAGGGCCTCCGGGGAGACGCGGCCGGCGTGCTCGGGATTGACGTGGGTGAAGAAGAAACGCAAAAAGCGCCGCGCGGATTCGTTGAGCGCAGGCGGTTCGCCGTGGGGGTCGAAGCGTCGGGCGACGTGGTCGACGATCCCATCCAAGGCCTCGGGGGCGTAATTTTCGTAGACGTCCAAATCGACCAGCTCGCGGAAGAAGGCCCGCTCCTCGCCCACGCGCCGCACGGCCGCTTCGCGCGCGGGGCCTTCCTCGGCGCCGCCGCGGTAGGGTCCGCCGGCCGCTTCGCGCCCGCTGCCGTGGCGGGTCGCGCGAGTGGAAGCCAGCGCGTCGGCAAGCGAGACGTGGTGCTCGCGGCGCGCGGTCCGCTCGGCCTCGCTGCGCGGCGCGCCGGGGCGCTCCGCCGCGGCGCGGGGGGCTTCCTCCATGCCGAAGTGCCCCGCCCAGTGGTGCGTGCCCATGACGTGGTCGGCTCCGGCCTGGCCGATGTTCATGCCGATATTGAGCATGATGCCGCGAACGGAGTTGTCCGGCTCGTGGCCGATGATCTCGGTGACGCTGCGCTCGGCCGCCTCGAACCGTTCCATATAGTAATGGTCGCCCGTCGCCTCCCACATGGCGCGCATGTGCTCGCGGCGCTCGACGGCGCGGTGGAAGTCGCTGTCCAGCAGGTCGCGGGCGCCGCGCTCGGCGTGGTAGCGGATATTCTGCGAGATCTGGAAAGTGATCGCCGTCGCCACCTGGCGGTAGAGGAAGCGGCCGACCATGCTGCTGGGGCCGGGGATCGAGCTGAACAGCATCATTGAGATAGGGTCGTTGATCATGCTGTCGGCGCTCATGCGCAAGCCGGAAGCGAAGGGATTGTCCATCGGCCGGTTGAGGATCAGGGCCGAGGTGGAGGCGTGGACCAGGTTGAAGGTGACGCCGGAGGCGACGTGGCCGCCGACATAGGCGATGCCGCGTCCGGCCATCATGGTCATGCGGATCGCGGTGGTCGAGACCATCCGCATGGCGGCGCGCTCGGCCAGGCCGATGACGATGCGGGAGACTGCGGCGCGCGCCATGCCGCCGATGCCGCCGGAGAGGGCCATAAGACCGATGTCGACGGCGAGCTGCCAGTTGAAGGTCTGGCGCAGGAAGTGGCCCCATTCTTCCTCTTCGGGGATGCGCGCGCGGTAGTCGGCGACGCGTTGGCGCAGGTCGGGCGAGACGTTCGTGCCCTCATCGAGGATGATGTCGCAGAAGTCCTGCAAGGCGGGACCCAAGTCGCCGCGGCCTTCCATGCTGAGCAGGTCCCAGTCGGTATCGTCGGCCACCACCTGCTGCAGGGCCGCGAAGGCGCGCTCGGCGCCGCCGGGGTCGCCGATGTGTTCCATCGCCCGGATCAGGCCCCAGACCGAGCCGGTGCGGCCGGCGCCGTCCTCGCCCATGCGCTGGACCGGGATGCGGTTGATCGCGCCGTTGTATTCGCTCACTAAACGCGCGTTGCCCTCGTTAGCGGCGCCGAAGAGCTGCAGGGCCGCCTCAAGGGTCTGCGGCATGCGGTCGGGCGGCAGGGTCGCCAAAAAGCGCGGTAGCTCCATCGTCATGCGGTCGATGGTGCCGATGTCGTAGGGGTATTCCTCGCCTTCGGCGCGCAGGGTGTGCAGGCGGATGCGGGCGAGGCCCCGGACGATGCGCAGCGTGCGGTCGAAGCGCGCCCCCGCCTCGCCGTTGAGGATCGTCGCCGAGACGTCCAGCAACTGTTGGATCTGCGCCTGCGCCTCGGCGCGGTGCGCGTCTCCGGCCGGGTCCGATCGCAGGAAGGCTTGGACCTCGGGATCGGAGTAATAGGCCGTCATTGCGGCGCGGGCCTCGCCGCTGCGTCCCTCGACGGTGAGGCTCATCGCGCGCGCGAAGCCCTCGTAGACCCGGCGCGCCTCGGGGATGGACTCGCCCTCGGCGAATTGGTTCCAGAGGCTGGTCTCCATCCGGCGCATCGCCTCGACCGCGGGCCGCAGGGCGTCCACGTTCTCGGCCTCGGTGCGGCAGAGGAAGCGGGAGTCGAAGCCGTGCTCCATCGCCCAGTGGTAAGCCGAGGTGGCTCGGACCGCGACGAGGGCGCGCTCGGCCGAGCGCAGTCGGCGTTCTTCCGCCTCGCGGGCCTGGGAGAGGGCGCGGGTGAACTGTAAGATCGCGCTGCGCCGCTCGGGGCCGACGGGGATGTCGGCGATCAGCGAGGGCAGGGCGGCGGTCATCGTGTCGTAGTAGACGTTGCGGAAGCTGGTGACCTCGCGGCCGCGGGCGCGCATGCGGTCGACTTCCATCTGATTGAGGAACTGGAGGGACTCGGCGAAGGCCGAGGGCCGCTCCGCGGGCCGCAGGGACCGGATCATCTCGAGGTGCTGGTCGACGAAGGCCTGCAGGCCGTAATCGTTGCCGTGCAGGCGCATCCGCATGCCCTCGCGGAAGCTGTCGTTCAGGAGAGTGAGGATGCGGCGGCGCTCGCCGGGACCGGCGGCGGAGCTCAAGCGGTTCAGCAAGGCGCGCCGCGCCTCGGTCAGCTCGTCGACGATGGCGTTGCTGCCGCCGTCGCGCCCGCCGTAGCCGTCGACCCAGAGCCACATCTCGCGGATGTCGCTGCCCTCGACCAAGCGGTCCGGATGGGCGCGGACGAGATCGTGGATGTGGTTGCGCAGGGCGAGGCGGTAGCGGTGGATCTCCACCAGCATCTCGGGCGAAGGCCGCTCGTGGCGGACGATGGAGGTGAGGGCGGAGAAGGCGCCCTGGATCTCGAAGGGGTCCGCGGAAAATTCGCCCAGGATCGCGTTGAGCTGGACGCGGGCGTCGACGGAAAGCGGTTCGCTGCGCTCGGCGTCCGAGCCGATCAGGTCGCGCACCCGGTTGAGGATCTCCTCGCGCTGGGCCCCGTGCATGTGGGGCAGGATCTCGCGGTAGACGCGGGCGCGGCTTTCAGGGGTGAGCGGCGCCATCTCGGCGTCCAAGGCGGCGAAGACCCGGGAGGCCATCTCGGGCCGGCCGATCTCGGAGAGGCCGGACATCAGCGAGGCCCAGTCCTGAAGCGTCTCGGAAAGCGCGTGCGCCCGGTCGCGCGGCCGCGCCTCGCGAAGCGCCGCCCGGTCCGCGGCGATCCAGCCGTCGACGTAGTCGCCCAAGAGTTCGCTCATGCCCGCGCCGGAGAAGGCGCCCAGGATTAGGGCGCGGGAGGCGAAGGGGTTGCCCTCGTTGGCCGGATGGGCGGCGATGCTGCCCTCGATGCCGCGGAGGATGGCCGTGCAGGTCTCCATGTCGCCGCCGGCGGCATAGGCCTGAGCCACCATGATCAGGCGCGCGGCGCCGGCGTTGGGGTCTTCGGAGGCGCGGGCGCGGTTTTCCATGTCTTGCAGCAGGGCGGGCAGCGCCTCCGCGGTGGTCCCGAGCAGGCGGTGCGGCGGCTCCAAGAGCAGGAAGTTCATCGTGCCTTCGGTGTAATTGGCGTCGATCCAGCGATGGAGGCCGTTGTAGCGCGTCCACAGGCTTAGGGCGGTGAAACGGCTCTCCTCGGTGCCGTGCTCCCAGAGGTGCCGGATCTCGCGGCCCAGGGAATTCATCATCGAGGCGAAGTTGACGTCGAGGCGCCCGGTGCCGACGTAGGCCTCGAGGAAACGCACCAAGATCGCCTGCCGGTCGGCCTCGCTTAAGCCGTTGGTGCGGTTCTCCGGCAGCAGGTTCATCTGGGAGGTCTGGTAAATATTATAGAGGCAGCCCCGCGCGGCCTCGCCGTCGCCCAGCCGGCGGTACTCTTCGTACAGCCGCCAATAGAGCCCGATACGGCCCCGCGTGGTCGTGCCCGCCGAGCTTTGCAGCTGGGCCTGGTATTCGAGGGTGCCGAGCAGGCGCAGGGGGCGCTCCATGTTGAGGACGTTGTCCTCGGGGACGCGGCGCGGGTCGTTGCGCAGCAGCCTTTCCAGGTTTTCGAGGCTCGCGGTCAGATTTCCCCGGTTGCTGCCGGAGACGAAGTTGGCGTAGCGCCCGCCCTCGGCCAGCTCGCCGCGCAGACTCTGGAGCTGCTGGATGAGGCGGTTGGCGTCGGATTCGGAAAAGGACTCGCCGCGGTGCTCCCAGAGCGTGCGGTAGAGGTCGCGCATCGGGTGGCCTTCGGGGAAGGCCGCGTCGGGGGAGTGGGCCGCGGGCGCCTCGCCGGTGCGCGGGGGATTCGGATCCAATTCGCGGAAGAAGCTGGAGCGCAGGTATTCGGGCAGCTCGCCGCCGGCCGCGACCGTGTCGGGGTGGGTGTGCGCGGCGTAGGCCGTCGTCAAATCCCGAGGTACGCGCACCGTTTCGAGCTCGGCCTCGCCCAAGACCCCGTTGATGCGCAGCAGGAGGCGGTAGTCGCCGATCTGCTGCGCGCTGGGTTCGGCGCCTTCGGCGACGCTCAGGCTGGGCAGCAGGCGCTCGGTGGCCAGGGTACGCAGCGAGGCGAGCGAGCGGTCGAGGCGGCTCTGTAAGCCGCCGATCAGGGTTGACTCGGTCGCGAAGGCCTCGCTGCCGGGATCGGAGCGGTGGGCGTTGAGGAAGCCGAGGGCGCTGCGCGAGCTGCTCAGCAGTAAGAGATAATCTTGGGCTAGGGCGGCGGGTCCGCTGCGCAGGCCTTCTTCCACTCGGGATTGCAGGGCGGCGAGGCGGGTGAGGTGTTGCCGGATCTCGGCCAGGCGGGCGTTGGCCTCGGCCGAGCCGGGAGGCAGGGCCTCGAGCTCGCGGCTTAGGTCGCTCAGGCGGCTGGCCCACTGTTGCAGTTCGAGGCGGGGGCCCTCGGTCATCCCGCTGCCGGGGGCTTCGGCTCGCGCGGCCTCGGTGCGGGCCAAGGCGGCCGCGTCGCCGGCCCCGTCGCGAGCGGCGACGGGGGCGCTTTCAGCGGGGCGGTCGACGACCGTCGCGGGAGTGGAGGTGCCCGTCGTTTCCCCGAGGGGACCCGTGACCGGCCCGGAACCGGAAGAAATGGAGGTCATAGACAAAGCTCGGCTTCATCGTGCCCCCATTAAAAGTCGCGAAGACTTTGGACGATATCCCTTATATCGGCGGAATGAGGGGAAGATGTTGAGCCTTTTTATTGTTAAAGGACGATTTTTTCGCCTTGCGTCCGCCTGGGAATTTTACCCAGGTCGCGGGAGCGAAAAAAAGGCATATTTTTAAGGATTTTAAGCGGTTTGAGCACAACACTTGGCGGGAGTAACCGATCTGTTACGTAACACGGGGGCACCTCAACGTCTTTTTTGAGGAGCCCGCCTGTGTCCGAAATCAATATCTCCATTCTTTCCAGACTCTTATCAAGCTATCTTCAAGAAAGACCTGAGGTCCAGGGCGTGGTCCGCAACATCCTGAGCGCCGCCGACGGCGACGGCCAGGCCAACGAGGAGGACCAGGTCCTAACCGACGCCGAGGCCCGCCGCTACATCGAGCGCCAGCACGACCAGGCCCGGACGATGCGGCAGCGCTTGAGCTTCCTGACCAGCCGCCGGGACGCCCTGGTCGGCACCCTCCAGGCCGCCCAAGAGACCCTGCGCCGCGCCAACGCCCCGGAAGAGGTCCTGAACCTGGTCCGGGCCGCCGCCGAGCAGGACAACGACCGCAGCAGCCTGAGCCTGCCGGAGTTGAACGAAGCCATCCGCCAGATCGAAGAGGCCGCCTCGGCCCTCGAGCAGCTGAACGGCGACCGGTTTTTTCACCAAGTGGAGGACATGGCCCGCGACCTGCGGGCGATGGAGCGGGAGGGAACCGAGATCCTCTTGCCCGAGACGGTCGAGGCGCAGCGCGCGGCCATCGACCTCAATTTTTTGAAATCCCTCGAGGAGGGGGATTGGCAGGCCATCGAAGGTCTGGCGCGGCGGGCGGCGCGCGGCGAGGAGGTCTCCGCCGAGGATGTCCAGACCCGCTTCTACATGACGGTGCTCAGCCTGCTCAACGTCGCCGGCATCGATCCCGCGAACCGGAGCGGAGATTGGCGCCTGAGCTTCGAGAACCTCCAGGCGGCCTTGGCCCGGATTCCCGTGGCGGATGGCGAGCGCCGCGAGTCGCCCGAGCTGATGATGGCCGAGCTGCGCTACGCCGCCGACTCGGCCCAGCAGGACTTGGGCCGCATCCAGGGACAGCGGCTACTGGCGCACCCGGAGAGGACCGACTTGGGTGTCTCGCTGCGCCCCTTGATCGACGGGCGACCGGAGATCTTCTCCCTGGATCCGCGTCTCCAGCTGTTCCGCGACGAGTCGGGCGAGGACGGCATCCTGACCGTGCCCGAGCTGGCGCGCAGCCTGCGCCACCTCTATCGTCATAGCGGCGGCACTCCGCCGAATCCCGACCAAATCATGAACGAACTGCGCGTCCTGGTGACCGCGCAGCGGCCGGAGACCCCCGCCGCGGACGCCGCGCGGGCCCGCGGCGGCGACCCCTTCATCCG
>JADYZQ010000286.1 GCA_020853015.1 Deltaproteobacteria bacterium | reverse complement strand
TAGAGATGGACGCTCTTTTCGGGATAGTCGTGGGAGATCTCCTGCAGCAGCCGCAGCGGCTGCACCTCGACGTCGAGCTCTTCCTTGCATTCGCGCCTCGCGCAGTCGGCCAGGCTCTCGCCTGGCTCGAGTTTCCCGCCGGGGAATTCCCAGCAGTGGCCCAGGTGCGAGGTCTTGAGGCGCTTGGTGATGAGAAATTCCCCGCCGCGCTCGATGACGCAGGCGACGACCTGGACGGTCTTGGCATCGAGCGTGGGGATATAATCGAGATTCTTCACGGAGCCTCCGGGGTTAGGACGATCGATCCGCCTGCGGCCCGAAGTGGACCTCGGCGGGAAAGGGGTATTCCAGATATTCTCTCACCCGCCGCGCGAGCTCCGAACCGGCGAGGCGCTCGACGAGCCACAGCCCCAGGTCGATGCCCGAGCTCACCCCGCCCGCGGTGACCAAATCGCCGTCGTCGACCACCCTTGCCTTCACCACCAAGGTGCCGGTCGCGCGCAGATCCGCCTCGGCGCCGTGATGGGTCGTCGCGACTCGGTCGACGCTGATCCCCGCCGCGGCGAGCAGCAGGGCGCCGGTGCAGACCGAGGCCATGCTCACGCCCCGGCCGCGCCACTCCGCCAATTTTTTGGGGATCTCTCCCTTTTGAAACTCCGCCCGCGCCCCGGGGCCGGCGCCGTCCAACCAGCCCCCGCCCGGAACGATCAGCCAGTCGCCCGCGCACGGCTCGAGCGAGTCCGGCGATTCCAATCGCGTCCCGAAGGCCAGGGTGACGCGCTCCCGCGGAACGACCGTGCCCAGCCCCACCTCGAAGCCCGCGCCGAGGCGGCGCGCGGCGCTCAAGGCCTCGTAGGGGCCGAAGACGTCCAATTCCTCCGCGCCGTCGAATAGCAGGATGCCGATGCGCATGCTCTCACTCCAAGCGAAACAGCCGCTTCGCGTTCTCGGTGGTTTGGGCCGCGACCTCCGCGACCTCCAGTCCCTTCAGCTCGGCGATCTTTTCCGCGACGAAGGCCACGTAGGCGGGCTCGTTGCGTTTGCCGCGGTGGGGCACCGGAGTTAGGAAGGGCGAGTCGGTCTCGATCAGCATCCGGTCGAGCGGGAGGCGCCTGGCCGCATCCTGCGTGACCTCGGCCTTCTTGAAGGTGACGATGCCGGTGAAGGAAACCAAGAAATTCTCGTCCAGAACACGCTTGCCGAAGGCGTAATCGCCGGAGAAGCAGTGAAAGACGCCGCCGACCTCGCGGGCCCCCTCTTCTTTCAATACCTGCAAGAGTTCGTCGTGCGAGTCGCGGTCGTGGATGACGAGGGGCTTTTTCACCTCGCGGGCCAGGGCGACGAAGCGGCGCAGGGCCGAGAACTGCTCTTCGCGGGTCGAATGGTTGTAGTGGAAATCGAGGCCGACCTCGCCGATCGCCGCGACCTTGGGGTGGGCGGCCAGCTCGCGGGCCCGCGCCAGGACCGCGTCGTCGACCAGCTTGGCGTCGTGCGGGTGGACGCCGATCGCGGCGACGACCTCGGAAAAACGCTCGACCACCTTGAGGGCGCCCTCCATGCTGGCCGTGCCCTCGCCGGAGGCGATGTGCACGATGCGACCGACGCCCGCTTCGCGGGCGCGCCGCATCATCGGCTCGATTTCCTCGGGCGAGTAGGTGGAAAAGTCGATATGCGCGTGAGTGTCGATGAACACCTACGCCGCCTGCTGCTCCGGCTGCGCCTTCTCCAGGACCACCTCGAGGATGCGCGTCTCGGGATCGTAGTTGAGGCGGTGCGACTTGATGGGCACGGGGAAGTTGAGCTCGCGCAGGAAGCCCTCGGGGAAGGAGTTGACCCAGCCGCAGAGCTTCTTGACCTTCTCGTCCTCCAGCTTGGCGCGGATCTTGACGTTGCCGCCATGGATCTCGACCGAGGCCTTGTACTCGGGCATGTCGTCGGGCAGGCCCCACTTGAACTTGAGACGGTGGTTGGGGACCTTGGCGGGCATGTCGAAACGGACGACGTAGCGGTCTTTCTCTTCGTCGACCGACGAGGCCATGCCGTAGCGTTTCATGCGCTCCCACTGGGGCTCGAGGCGGTCGCGGACCGCGGCCCAGCGGCGCTCCCAATCGCTGTTGTCGGTCTCGGCGGGCGCGGCCTCGACCTTCTTCTCGCCCTCCGGCTTGGCGGGCATGGGCAAGTTGACGAGCTTGATCGCGTCGACCGGGCAGACGGTGACGATGTCCCAGGGATTGAACTTGCCGATCGGCGATTTTTCCTTGGCGATGGCCCGGGTATGCTCGGCGTTCATCACGAAGATGTCGGGAAAATCGTTGCAGCAGGCGTCACAGGCGATGCAGTCCTCGGTGACGAAATACTCTTCTAATTGGGCAGCCGCTTCAGCCATTACAAAAACCTCCGCAAAATCAATGCGCTCGACCTATTATCCGGTCCGGGGAAGGGCTGTCAACAGGGGAAAAGGGACGCTCAGGCCAACAGGGCGTCGACGAATTCGGTCGCAAAGAAGGGCTGGAGGTCTTCCAGGCGCTCGCCCAGGCCCACGTAGCGGATGGGCACCCCGATCTCATCGAGAATTCCCACGACGATCCCGCCCTTCGCCGTGCCGTCCAGCTTGGTGAGGATGATGCCGGTCAGGCCCAAGGCCTGGTGAAACTCCCGCGCCTGGTGCAGGGCGTTCTGGCCCTGGGTGGCGTCGACCACCAGGATGATCTCGTGGGGCGCGCCGGGCAGGGCCTTGTCGATCACCCGGCGCACCTTTTTCAGCTCCTCCATCAGGTTGACCTTGGTGTGCAGCCGTCCGGCCGTATCGATGACCACCTTGTCGAAATCCCGCGCCACCCCCGCCTTGACCGCATCGTAGGCCACGGCCGCGGGGTCCGCACCCTCCTTCTGCGCCAGGGTGTTGGCGCCGACCCGCGTCGCCCAGACCTTCAACTGGTCCACCGCCCCGGCTCGGAAGGTGTCGGCCGCGGCCAAGAGGACCGTCTCGTTGTTATTTCGATAGAGCGAGGCCAGTTTGCCGATGGTGGTCGTCTTTCCCACCCCGTTGACGCCGACGATCATCTGCACGTGGGGTTTCTTCGGGAGCAGCGACTCGGTGGGGTGGGCGTTCAGGATCTTCAGGATCTCGGTGCGCAGGTAACCTTTCAATAGATTAATGTCCTTGCGCCCGCTGGCGGTGACGTCCTCCCGGAGGTAGCGGAGCAGCTTCTGGGTGGTCTTCACGCCGACATCCGCCCCCAACAGGACCTCTTCCAGATGGGCGTAAACCCCTTCGTCGATGTCCCGGCTGACGCGGATCAACTCGCCTAAACGGATTTTGAGTTGGTCGTGGGTCTTCTCCAGCCCCAAGGTCATGGTGGAGGCCACCTGGCGCTTGGCTTGACGTTTTCGGTACAGAAATAGACCGGAAAAGAGCCCCGTCAGCCCGACGAGGCCGGCGCCAAGGTAGATCCCGTATTCCTGGAGGAAGACTTCCATGGTTTAGAAAAAGGCCGGAGGGCTTGGGTTGCCCTCCGGCCTGTTCCTGAAGTGGGAATATTTATTCCTAAAATGACTCAATTATTGCGGCTTCGGCGCCGGCGCCGCGGCGTTGGCCGGCGGTACCGAACCGGGGTTGAGCAGGGCCTCAATGATCTGCTTGAAGGCCGGGAAGGGCTGGGCGCCCTTTAAAGCGACGCCGTTGATGAAGAAGGCTGGGGTTCCGGTCGCGCCGTTGGCCCGGGCGAACTCCATGTCCTCCTTAATCACGGTGTCATACTTGGTCGACTTGAAATCGACCTCAAACTTCTTGAGGTCCAGTCCGGCCTCTTTGGCCGCCTTCATAATGCCGGCCTCGCTCAAGTCCTGCTGGTTGGCGAAGAGAGCGTCGTGCATCTCCCAAAACTTGCCTTGGTCCTTGGCCGCCATCGAGGCCTTGGCCGCCGGCATGGCATTGGGATGGAAGGGCAAGGGGTTGTGGCGGAAGGCCAGGCGGACCTTACCGTCGTATTCCTTCAGGATCTGGTCGACGGTCGGCAGGACCCGTTTGCAGAAGGGGCATTGGAACTCGGAGAAGACGACCATCGTGACCGGCGCGTTTTCAGCCCCCTTGGTCGGCGCGTTGTCGATCGGGACCTTGATCGCGTTCTTGATGCGCTCGGCCAGCGGCAGCTCGGGCGGACGCTGCGGGCGGGACGCCTTCATGGCCTCTTGGATGGGCTTCTGCAGGGCCTGGGGGTTCTTTTGGATGTAGTCGCCGACGGCCTTCTCCAGCTGCTCTTGGCTGGGGCCGCAGGCGGTGGGAACGACCAGGGCGGCGGCCAGGGCGGCGCCGAGCAGGAGCTTCGATAGGGATTTGGGGAATGACTTCACAATGTTGTCCTCCGAGATAGGATATGAAGAGCCCCGCGGCGTCTGGGCCGCGCAGGGTCTCTGGATGAAATTTTGCGATCTTAAGGAGCTTAAGCCCCCCAGTCAAGCGGGGCTTCGGGACACCTGCCATACGAGGACCACTCCGATCCAGCGCATTCTTGGGATAAACGCCCGAAATCCATAAATGACTTGCCAGAAAAAGCCTTTTTAAGTGTTATGGGCGCCGTGGCGCCTTCTCACCTGGGCTCGCGGCGCCGAGGAGCATCCATGAAAAATCTCGTGCTTTTTTGCCTGGCGGCCCTCGTGGCCTTAAGCGCCTGCAAGAAAAACGAAAACGTCCTGACGCTCGGGGAGTTCGCCTCCCTGACCGGGACGACCGCCACCTTCGGCCAGTCCATGAACGACGGGGTGCAGCTCGCCTTGGAAGAGGTCAACAAGACCGGAGGCCTCCTGGGCAAGCAGGTCGAGGTGATCGTCGAGGACGACCAAAGCAAGCCGGAAGAGGCCCGCACCGCGGTCGTGAAGCTCATCAAGCAGAACCAAGTCAAGGCCTTGATCGGCGAGGTCGCCTCCTCCCGCAGCCTGGCCGCCGCCCCCGAGGCGCAAAAAAGCAAGATCCCGATGATCTCGCCCGCCTCGACCAACCCCAAGGTCACCGAGGTGGGCGATTACATCTTCCGTGCCTGCTTCGTCGACACTTTCCAGGGCTCCTCGATGGCCCGCTTCGCCTACGGCGATCTCGGCCTGCGCAAGGTCGCCATCCTCGACGACATCAAGAACGACTACAGCGTGGGCCTGATGGAGTTCTTCGAAAAGACCTTCAAGGAATTGGGCGGCGAGATCGTCGCCAAGCAGAGCTACTCGGAGGGCGACATCGAGTTCCGCGCCCAGCT
>JADYZQ010000285.1 GCA_020853015.1 Deltaproteobacteria bacterium | reverse complement strand
CCGGCGGCCGCTCGATCCGCGACGTCAAGGAGCAGGAGGTCTATTTCGGCGAAATCCCGCTGATGACCGACACCGGCACTTTCATCATCAACGGCACCGAGCGCGTCGTCGTCTCCCAGCTGCACCGCTCCCCCGGCGTCTTCTTCGAGCACGACAAAGGCAAGACTCACAGCTCGGGCAAGCTGTTGTACTCCGCCCGAATCATCCCCAACCGCGGCTCCTGGCTGGACTTCGAGTTCGACCCCAAAGACATCGTTTACGTGCGCATCGACCGCCGCCGCAAGCTGCCGGTCACCGTCCTGATCCGCGCCCTCGGCCTCAACACCGAGCAGATGCTGAATTATTTCTACAAGACCGAGACCTTCACCTACGAGGGCAAGAACCTCTTCAAGACCGTCGAGCCCGAGATCCTCACCATGCAGCGCGCGGCGAAGGACATCAAGCATCCCAAGACCGGCGAGGTCCTGGTGAAGAAAGGCCGCAAGTTCAACCAATCGGCCATCGAGAAGCTGCAGAAGGCCAAGGTCAACGAGATCCCCGTCGAGCTCGAAGAGGTGGTCGGCCGTCCCGCCGCCCACGACATCGTCGACAAGGCGACCGGCGAGGTCGTCCTCGAGTGCAACCAGATCCTCACCGAGGAGAAGCTCGAGGAGATCAAGAAGCGCAAGATCGTCGAAATCCCGCTGCTCTTCATCGACAATTTCAACGTGGGTCCCTACATCCGCAACACCCTGTTGATCGACAAGGTGCCCACGACCGAGGAGGCCATCACCGAGATCTATCGGCGGCTTCGTCCGGGCGACCCGGCCACCATCGAGACGGCCACGGCCTTCTTCGAAAATCTTTTCTTCAACCCCGAGCGCTACGATCTCTCCAAGGTCGGCCGTCTGAAGATCAACCACAAGTTCGGCTACGACGTCCCGCTCGAGATCACGACTTTGCGCAAAGAGGACATCCTCGACGCCATCAAGTACCTGGTCAACTTGAAGGACGGCTTCGGGCAGGTCGACGACATCGACCACCTCGGCAACCGCCGAGTCCGCGCCGTCGGCGAGCTGCTCGAAAACCAATACCGCATCGGCCTGGTCCGCATGGAGCGGGCGATCAAAGAGCGCATGAGCCTCCAAGAGATCGAGACCCTCATGCCGCACGACCTGATCAACCCCAAGCCGGTCTCGGCGGTGGTGAAAGAGTTCTTCGGCTCCAGCCAGCTCTCGCAGTTCATGGACCAGACCAACCCGCTCTCCGAGGTCACCCACAAGCGGCGCCTTTCGGCCCTCGGGCCGGGCGGCCTGACCCGCGAGCGCGCGGGCTTCGAGGTCCGCGACGTCCACGCCACGCACTACGGACGTATCTGCCCCATCGAGACGCCCGAAGGCCCGAACATCGGCCTTATCGCCTCGCTGTCCAGCTACGCCCGCGTCAACGAGTTCGGCTTCATCGAGACGCCCTACCGCAAGGTCGCCGAGGGCAAGGTCACCGACGAGGTGATCTATTGTTCCGCCTTGGATGAAGAAGGCTTCTACATCGCCCAGGCCAACGCCGCGGTCGACGAGAAAGGCCACTTCAAGAACGACCTGGTCAGCTGCCGCAAGAACGGCGAGTTCGTCATGGTCCAGCCCAAGGAAGTCGAGCTGATGGACGTCTCGCCTAACCAGCTGGTCTCGATCGCCGCCTCGCTGATTCCCTTCCTCGAGCACGACGACGCGAATCGCGCCTTGATGGGCTCGAACATGCAACGCCAGGCCGTGCCGCTGCTGCGCAGCGAGACCCCCTTGGTCGGCACCGGCGTCGAGAAGAAGGTCGCCGAGGACAGCGGCGTGACGATCCGCGCCCGCCGTTCCGGCGTCATCCAGAGCGTCGACGCCGACCGCATCGTCGTCAAGGCTGAGAAGACCTCCCGCAAGGAGAGCTCCGAGGTCGACATCTACAATTTGGTCAAGTACCGCCGCTCCAACCAAAACACCTGCTACAACCAGAAGCCGGTCGTGAAGGCGGGGCAAAAGGTCCGCGAGGGCGACACCCTGGCCGACGGGCCCTCCACCGAGATCGGCGAGTTGGCGCTGGGGCAGAACGTGCTCGTCGCCTTCATGCCCTGGGGCGGCTACAACTTCGAGGACTCGATTCTCATCTCCGAGAACCTGGTCAAAAACGACATCTTCACCTCGATCCACATCGAAGAGTTCGAGTGCGTCGCCCGCGACACCAAGCTCGGAAAAGAAGAGATCACCCGCGACATCCCCAACGTCGGCGAGGAGGCCCTCAAGGACTTGGACGACAGCGGCATCATCCGCATCGGCGCCGAGGTAAAACCGGGCGACATCCTGGTCGGCAAGATCACCCCCAAGGGCGAGACCCAGCTCAGCCCCGAAGAGAAGCTGCTGCGCGCCATCTTTGGCGAGAAGGCCGGCGACGTGAAAGACACCTCGCTGCGCGTTCCTCCGGGCGTCGGCGGCATCATCATCGGGGCCCAGGTCTTCTCCCGCGAGGGGGCCGAGCTCGACGAGCGCGCCAAGGAGATCCAGTCCGCCGAGTCCGACAAGCTGAAGAAGGACCTGGACGACGAGATCAAGATCCTCCAGGACAGCTCCGCCAAGAAGATCCGGCAGCTGCTGGTCGGCCGCGTCAGCTCCTCCAAGGTCGTCGACGACGAGACCGACAAGGTCTACCTGACCAAGGGCAAGAGCATCACCAACGCTACCCTCGACCAGATGCCCGTCGGCAAGTGGTCCGAGATTACCGTCCAGGACGGCGACGACATCGAGGCCGAGCTGGGCGAGCTCTTCGAGGCCATGGAAGAGCAGGTCGAGTTTTCCAAGATGGTCTACGACCAGAAGATCAACAAGCTCAAGAAGGGCGACGAGCTGCCCCCGGGCGTCATCAAGATGGTGAAGGTCTACGTCGCGATCAAGCGCAAGATCTCGGTCGGCGACAAGGTCGCCGGACGCCACGGCAACAAGGGCGTCATCTCGCGCATCCTGCCGATGGAAGACATGCCCTACATGGAAGACGGGCGTCCCGTCGAGGTCGTGCTTAATCCGCTCGGCGTTCCCTCCCGCATGAACATCGGGCAGATCCTTGAGGTCCACTTGGGCTGGGCCGCGCGCGGCCTGGGCGAGAAGATCCATCGCCTGGTCGAAGAGGCGCAAAGCAAGGAAAACCTTGTCGCCCTGTTGAAGAAAGTCTACGGCAAAAATCCCTCGGCGGCGCAGCTCGAGGACATGACTCAGGCGCAGCTGCTGGAGCTGGTCAAGCACATGTTCCGCGGCATGCACACCGCCACGCCGGTCTTCGACGGCGCCAAGGAGAGCGAGATCAAAGAGATGCTCAAGCTGGCCGACCTGCCCGAATCCGGCCAGACGGTGCTCTTCGACGGGCGCACCGGCGAGGCCTTCGAGCAGCCGGTCACCGTCGGCATCATGTACATCCTCAAGCTGCACCACTTGGTCGACGACAAGATCCACGCGCGCTCGATCGGGCCTTACTCGCTGGTCACCCAGCAGCCCTTGGGCGGCAAGGCGCAGTTCGGCGGCCAGCGCTTGGGCGAAATGGAGGTCTGGGCGATGGAGGCCTACGGCGCCGCGTACTCGCTGCAGGAGTTCCTGACGGTGAAGTCCGACGACGTCATCGGCCGCACGCGGATGTACGAGGCCATCGTCAAGGGCGAGAACAACCTCGAGCCCGGCCTTCCGGAGTCCTTCAACGTCCTGGTGAAGGAACTGCAGAGCCTGGCGCTGAACGTCGAGTTGATCGAAGCGAAGTAACGGCGGGATTCCCCGCCGGTCGAAACGGATTTGAAGGTTCAAAGCATTGATGGGGCCCCGCGAGGGGTTCCCGGAGGAAAAAATGGATATCCAAAATTTCTTCGAAAAGCCCAAAGACCCGCTGTCGTTCTCGGGAATCAAGATCTCCCTGGCTTCCCCCGAGATGATCCGGTCCTGGTCGCACGGCGAGGTCAAGAAGCCCGAGACCATCAACTACCGCACCTTCAAGCCGGAGCGCGACGGTCTGTTCTGCGCCAAGATCTTCGGTCCGGTGAAGGACTACGAGTGCAACTGCGGCAAATACAAGCGGATGAAGCACCGCGGGATCATCTGCGAAAAATGCGGCGTCGAGGTCATCCAGTCCAAGGTCCGCCGCGAGCGCATGGGCCACATCAACTTGGCCACGCCGGTCGCCCATATCTGGTTTTTGAAGAGCCTGCCGTCCCGCATCGGCACCATCCTTGACACCACGCTGAAGGACCTCGAGAAAGTCCTCTATTGCGAGGCTTACGTCGTCACCGATCCCGGCACCAGTACGCTCAGCGAGGGCGAAATCCTGACCGAAGATAAATTTCAAAAGGCCCGCGAGGAGTTCCTCGACGGCTTTACCGCGCGCATGGGCGGCGAGGCGGTCCTCGAGCTGCTCAGGAAGATCGACTGCGACGAGCTCGCCAAGAAGCTGCGCAAGGACCTGACCAAGACCAAGAGCGAGGCCACCAAGAAGAAGATCGCCAAGCGGTTAAAGGTGGTCGAGGCCTTCCGCGACTCGGCAAATAAGCCCGACTGGATGATGATGGAAGTCATTCCGGTCATTCCGCCGGACTTGCGTCCTCTCGTCCCGCTGGAAGGCGGCCGCTTCGCGACCAGCGACCTCAACGACCTGTATCGCCGGGTCATCAACCGGAACAATCGCCTGAAGCGCCTGATGGAATTGAACGCCCCGGACATCATCATCCGCAACGAGAAGCGGATGCTGCAAGAGGCCGTGGACGCGCTTTTCGACAACGGCCGCCGCGGCAAGGTCTTCACCGGCCCCAACCGTCGCCCGTTGCGCTCGCTCTCCGACATGCTGAAGGGCAAGCAGGGCCGCTTCCGCCAAAACCTGCTGGGCAAGCGCGTCGACTACTCGGGCCGCTCGGTCATCGTGGTCGGCCCCAACCTCAAGCTGCACCAATGCGGCCTGCCGAAGATCATGGCCCTCGAGCTGTTCCGCCCCTTCATCTACCACAAGCTCGAGATCCGCGGTTACGTCTCCACCATCAAGTCCGCCAAGAAGATGGTCGAGAAGCAGCTGCCCGAGGTGTGGGACGTGCTCGACGAGGTCATCCAAGAGCACCCGATCCTGCTCAACCGCGCGCCCACCTTGCACCGTCTTGGCATCCAGGCCTTCGAGCCCGTGCTGGTCGAGGGCAAGGCGATCCAGCTGCACCCGCTGGTCTGCGCGGCCTTCAACGCCGACTTCGACGGCGACCAGATGGCCGTCCACGTGCCGCTCTCCATCGAGGCCCAGCTTGAGGCCCGCGTCCTGATGATGTCGACCAACAACATCCTCTCGCCCGCCAGCGGCAAGCCGATCATCGTCCCCACGCAGGACATGGTATTGGGCATCTATTACATGACCCGCGAGCGCATCCACGCGAAGGGCGAGGGCAAGTCCTTCGCCAGCCCCGAGGAAGTCGCCCTGGCCTACGAGACGAAGTCGCTCGACCTGCAGGCCAAGATTAAAGTCCGCATCCAGGGCGAGCGCGTCGAGACGACGACCGGCCGCATCCTGCTCTACGAGATCATCCCGTCCAAGATCCCGTTCAGCGTCATCAACAAGACGATGGACAAGAAGTCGATCGCGGACCTGGTCGACCGCTGCTACCGCGTCGCCGGCGACAAAGAGACCGTCATCCTCGCCGACCGCCTGAAGGACATCGGCTTCAAGTACTCGACGAAGGCCGGCATCTCGATCTGCCTCGACGACATGAAGATCCCGTCGGCCAAGAACTCGATGCTCGAGACCGCCTACAACGAGGTCCGGGACGTCGAAAACCAATACATCGACGGCTTGATCACCGACGGCGAGCGCTACAACAAGATCGTCGACATCTGGGCCCAGGTCACCGAGGGCATCGCGACCGAAATGCTCAAGCAGATGAGCACCGAGAAGGTTACGCAGGACGACGGCACCGAGAAGACCCTGCCCAGCTTCAACCCGATTTACATCATGGCCGACTCCGGCGCCCGCGGCAGCGCGATGCAGATGCGCCAGCTAGCCGGGATGCGCGGACTGATGGCCAAGCCCTCCGGCGAGATCATCGAGACCCCGATCACCGCCAACTTCCGCGAAGGCCTCACCGTGTTGCAGTACTTCATCTCGACGCACGGCGCCCGCAAGGGTCTGGCCGACACCGCCTTGAAGACGGCCAACTCCGGCTACCTGACGCGACGCCTGGTCGACGTGGCCAACGACGTCGTCATCGCCGAGGTGGACTGCGGCACCCTGGACGGCATCTGGATGTCGCCCCTGGTGGAAGGCGGCGAGGTCATCGAGCCGCTCGGCGACCGCATCCTGGGCCGCGTCGTCCTCGAGGACGTGAAGGATCCTTACACCGGCGACATGTTGGTGAAGGCCGGCACCGAGATTGACGAAAAGCTGATCGACGTCATCCAGGATTCGGGCATCGAGAAGGTCCGTATCCGTTCGGTGCTGACCTGCCAGTCCGCCCGCGGCGTCTGCTCGTACTGCTACGGCCGCGACCTGTCCCGCGGACAGCTCGTCAACCTGGGCGAGGCGGTGGGCGTCATCGCCGCGCAGGCGATCGGCGAGCCCGGAACCCAGCTGACCATGCGGACTTTCCACGTCGGCGGCGCCGCCTCCCGGCGCGCGGAGCAGTCGACCCTCGACAACCGCAACGAGGGCCTCGTCAAGCTGATCGACGTCAAGACGGTCAAGAACCGCGAGGGCTCCCTGACGGTCATGAACCGCCACGGCGAGCTGGCCATCGTCGACGACGCGGGCCGCGAGCGCGAGAAGTACACCCTCACCTACGGCGCCAAGCTTCTGGTGAAGGACGGCCAGCGCGTCGCCGCGAAGACCCTGCTCTCCGAGTGGGATCCTTACTCGATTCCGATCTTGACCGAGGTCGACGGCAAGGTGAAGTTCGGCGATATCGTCGACAGCGTCACCATGCAAGAGCAGGTCGACGAGGTCACGGGTCTCTCCCGCAAGGTCATCACCGAGTCGAAGCAGGCCGACATGCGGCCCCGCGTCTCGATCAAGGACGAGCGCGGCCAGACCCGCAAGCTGCCCAGCTCGAACAACGAAGCCCGCTATCTGCTGCCGATCGGCGCCAACATCACGGTCGGCGAGGGCCAGGACGTGATCGCCGGCGACGTCATCGCCAAGATCCCGCGCGAGACCACCAAGACCAAGGACATCACCGGCGGTCTTCCGCGCGTCGCCGAGCTCTTCGAGGCCCGCAAGCCCAAAGAGGTCGCGATCATCGCGGAGGTCGACGGCGTGGTCAGCTTCGGCAAGGACACCAAGGGCAAGCGCAAGGTGCTGGTTACCCCCGAGGTCGGCGAGGCCAAGGAATACCTGGTCGCCAAGGGCAAGCACTTGGCGGTGCGCGAGGGCGACTACGTCAAGGCGGGCGAGCCGCTCATGGACGGTTCCTCCAACCCGCACGACATCCTCAAGGTCTTGGGCGAGAAGGCCCTGGCCAAGTACTTGGTCGACGAAATTCAAGAGGTCTACCGCCTGCAGGGCGTCAAGATCAACGACAAGCACATCGAGACGATCGTGCGGCAGATGCTGCGCAAGGTCCGCATCAAGGACGCGGGCGACACGACCTTCCTGATCGACGACACCGTCGAGCGGGACGAGTTCGAGCGCATCAACGCCCAGATTCGGGCCAAGAAAGGCAAGCCGGCTTCCGGCGAGCCGATGCTCCTGGGCATCACCAAGGCCTCGCTCTCGACCGAGTCCTTCGTCTCGGCGGCGTCCTTCCAAGAGACCACCCGCGTCCTCACCGAGGCCGCGGTGTCCGGGAAGGTCGACCACTTGCGCGGTTTGAAAGAAAATGTGATTATGGGCCGCCTGATTCCGGCCGGGACCGGCTTACGCCATTACCGCGACCTGAAGATGGAGGTCGATGAGGCCGAAGAAGAAGTAGAAGCGGCGACCAGCCACCTGAGCGCCTAAGGACCCCGGCGGGGGAACCCGCCGCAGGCTTAGGTCAGGGGTAAAACCAGTAAAAACCCGGATTTGTTGGGGTATTGTTCCTTGACAGGTCTCGGAGGCGCGTGCTACTTAACGCGCCTATTTTTGGCTGGCTGGAAAAAGCCGAGCTAACTAGTTGAAATATAATAATAATTTTTTCCCATGCCGAGGCGAAATCCCGGAACCGGGACTTTCCTCGACAGGGGTTTATTTGCGTTATCGCGGTCGCTCGCGACCAACAGGAAGCGAATTATGCCAACGATCAACCAATTAGTCCGTTTAGGCCGCAAGCAGGCCCGTTATAAGGGCACCGCGCCCGCCCTCCAGCGCTGCCCGCAGCGCCGCGGGGTTTGCGTCCGCGTCTACACGACGACCCCCAAGAAGCCCAATTCGGCCCTTCGCAAGGTCGCCCGCGTGCGCCTCACCAACGGGATCGAGGTCACCTCCTACATCCCCGGCGAGGGGCATAACCTGCAAGAGCACTCGGTCGTGCTGATCCGCGGCGGTCGCGTGAAAGACCTTCCCGGCGTGCGTTACCACATTGTGCGCGGCACTCTGGATTCCACCGGGGTCGAGAAACGCCGCCAAGGCCGGTCAAAGTACGGAGCGAAGAAACCCAAGTAACCCGCGCGGGCCGCGCCTTCGGGGGCCCGCCTGATTGAGAGAGATTCTTATGTCGCGTAAAGGCCACATCGCTAAACGAAAAATCCTCCCGGATCCCAAGTTCCACGACAAGCTGATTTCCAAGTTCGTGAACAAGGTGATGCTGCAGGGAAAGAAAAGCACAGCCGAGAGCATCGTTTACGGTTCCTTCGACATCATTCAGGGCAAGCTGAACGACGACCCCCTCAAGCTTTTTAAGCAGGCCCTCGAAAACATCAAGCCGGTCGTAGAAGTCCGCAGCCGCCGGGTCGGCGGCGCGACCTATCAGGTTCCGATGGAAGTGCGCCCCGAGCGCCGGATCTCCCTGGGGCTGCGTTGGCTGGTCGACTACGCCCGTGATCGCGGCGAGCGCACCATGGCCGACCGTTTGGCCGCCGAGATCATGGACGCCCTCAACAACCGTGGCGCCGCGGTCAAGAAGCGCGACGACGTCCACAAGATGGCCGAGGCCAACAAGGCCTTCGCGCATTATCGATGGTAAGATTTTAGGAATGGGCCGAAACGATCGGCCCACATTTTTATGGCAGAGTACCCGCTAGCCAAAACTCGAAATATCGGCATCATGGCCCACATCGACGCCGGTAAGACCACGACGACGGAGCGCATCCTCTATTACACGGGGGTGTCGCACAAGATCGGCGAGGTCCACGAGGGCACGGCGGTGATGGACTGGATGG
>JADYZQ010000284.1 GCA_020853015.1 Deltaproteobacteria bacterium | reverse complement strand
GAGTAGTCGCGGAGCTCGCGCTCGTAGAGCCGGATCTCTCCCGCCGTGGGCCTCAAGACGCCGGCCAGGAGGTTGAGCAGCGTGGTCTTCCCGCAGCCGTTGGGACCGAGGACGCCGACAAACTCGCGCTCGCGGATCGCGAAGCCGAGGTCCTTCAGCACCGGAAGGGCGTCGTAGGAAAGGGAGACGTTGTCCAGCGAGTAGACCGTCGTCACCAGGCACCTCGGCTCGAGGGTTTTTTCACGAGGTAAACGAAGAAGGGGCCGCCGATCAGGGCGGTGAGGACGCCGACCGGGATCTGCGTCTGGTAATCGGAGCCGCTTAAGACCGTGCGCGCGGCCAAGTCCGCCAAGACGAGGAAGGCGGCGCCGAACAGGGCCGAGGCCGGCAGCAGCAGGCGGTGGTCCGAGCCCAGCCACAGCCGCACCATATGCGGAATGAAGAGGCCGACAAAGCCGATCAGGCCCGAGAGGCTGACCGTCGCGCCGATCATCAGGGAGGCGGCGAAGAAGATGTGACGGCGGAATTTCTCGACGTCGAGGCCCAGGTATTGGGCGCTGGAGTCGCCCAGGGCCATCAGGTTCATTTTTCCGGCGTGCAGGAAGAGCAGGAGGAATCCGGCCAGGACGAAGCCGCCCGTCACCGCGATCTTCCCGTAGCTCTCGGCCTCGAGCGAGCCGACCATGAGGTACCAAATGCGGTGCGCCTGCTCGAAGCTGACCAGCGAGTTGATGAACATGATGAGCGCGAAGCTGAAGGCGTTGAAGATGACGCCGGTGAGCAGCAGGGTGTAGACGGGCAGGCGGCCCTTGGTCTGGGCGATCCAGTAGATCAGTAGCAGCGAGGCGAGGGCGGAGACGAAGGCGACCGAGCTCACCCAAGTGAAGGCCAGGCCCAGCGAGACCGCAACCACGCTGCCCAGCGCGGCGCCGCCGGAGACGCCCAGGATGTAAGGGTCGGCCATCGGGTTGCGCAGCAGGCTCTGGAAGGCCACGCCGCCGCTGGAGAGGGCGAAGCCGACGATGACGCCGAGCAGGATCCTGGGCAGGCGGGAGTAGAAGAGGATGTCGTGCTCGGGGCTCGCGGTATCGCCCCAGGCCGCCGCCAGATCGAGCCGTCCGCCGCCGAAGGCCAGGCTTAGGGCGACCGCCGCGGCGAGCAGGAGCGCCAGGCCGCAGAGGACGGCGGCGAAGCGGCGGAGGCTGAGGGGGGGAGAGGAGGTCATCTCCATGAATCGATGGTTCCTTCGGCCAAGGCCTTTCGAATCAATTTGTTGAAATCTTTTTTTGGAATCAAAGGGCAATACTGCCCCCAGGTCCATTTTCCCTTTTTATTGCCATTTTTCCCGACGACAAAATAACCGATTCGATATTCAATATGGCCTTTCTTAGAACCTTTTCGATGGGACAGCCTGCCGCTGTGTTGAACCTTCCTCAACCTCTCCAGGATGAACACCTTTTCGTCCAAATTGCTTTGCGGCATGAAGGTCCAAGCCTCGCGAAGAAATAAATGAGATCCTTTGCGCCCAATGTCCTTCATGGATACAAGACAATCGCCTTCGAATTGAAGGGATTTTCGCTTAATAAACCTCTTATAATTTTCCATGCGGGCATCCCAGAATTGTTAAGTTGCTGACGTATAAATAAATTTTAAAGCTTGGCCTCCAGCTCCGCCCAGCGCCGGTAGAGGGCCTCGACCTCGCGCTCCGCCGCCGCGAGTTTTTCGCTCAGCTCCAGCAACAGCGCCGCCTGGCTGGCGTTGGCGGGCGATTCGAGTTCGGCACGCAGGGCGGCGGCCTTCGCCTCCGCCTCGTGGATCTTGGCCTCCATGCCGTCGAATTCCCGCTGCTCGAGGTAGCTCAACTTTTTCTTTTTCTCCGTCTCCTCGCGTTTGACGGCGGCCGCCTCGCCGCGAGTCGGGGAGGCGTCCCATGCCAGCGCCTCGTGCCAATCCTCCCACTGCTCCAGCGAGGCGAAGGCGACGATTTGCCCCGCGGCCGAACTGCCCGGAGGGCCGAAGGCGAGGATGCGGTTAGCGATCTCGTGCAGGAAGTAGCGGTCGTGGCTTACCAGCAGGACTGCGCCGGGGAATTCCGCGAGGCAGTTTCGCAGGACCTCGAGCGTGGCGATGTCGAGGTCGTTGGTAGGTTCGTCCAAAACCAGGACGTTCGCGGGGCGCAGCATCAGCTTGGCGATCAACAGCCGGCTCTGTTCGCCGCCGCTCAGGCGCCCCACCGGCATCTCCATCTGCGCCGGGTTGAAGAGGAAGCGGTCGAGGTAGCCGCGGACGTGGACGGGATTTCCCCGGTATTCGACGTGGTCGCCGGCCGGGCAGAGCGCCTTGATCAGGCTTAAGCCGGAATCGAGGGTCTCGCGGTTCTGTTCGAAGTAGGCGACGCGCAGCGCCTCGGCGTGCCGAACCGTCCCCGCGTCCGGCGGCTCTTGGCCCAGCAGCACGCGCAGCAGCGTGGATTTCCCGCAGCCGTTGGGGCCGATCAAGCCGAGGCGGCTCTGCGGCGTCACGAGCAGGTCCAGTCCGGAAAACAAGGGGCGGCCGCCGAGGGATTTCGCGACGCCTTGCGCCTCGATCAGCTTTTTGGGGCGTTTTTCCTCGGCGGCGAAGTCGATGGCGACGCCGCGCGTCCGGTTGCGCGCGCTGACCTGCTCCAATTCCTCGGCGATCTCTCCGGCGCGCTGGATGCGGGCCTGCTGCTTGGTCCCGCGGGCCTTGGGGCCGCGGCGCAACCACTCGGTCTCGCGGCGCAGGGTGTTCTTCAGGACGAGCTCGCGGCGTTCTTGCGCGGCGCGCAGCTGATCCTTGGCCTCCAAATAGCCGGCGTAGTCCCCGGGGACGCTCAGGATGCCTTCCGGCAAGGCCGGGTCCAGCTCGAGGATGCGGGTGGCGACGCGCTGGAGGAAGAGGCGGTCGTGGGTGATGGTCAG
>JADYZQ010000283.1 GCA_020853015.1 Deltaproteobacteria bacterium | reverse complement strand
TGATCAACCTCGACTTCGCCGACGTCCGCACCATCATGGGCGAGATGGGCATGGCCCTGATGGGCACGGGCATGGGCCAGGGCGAGAGCCGCGCCATGGAGGCCGCGCAGAAGGCGATCAGCTCGCCCCTGCTCGAGAACGTCTCGATCAACGGTGCCACCGGCATCATCATCAACATTACCGGCCCCTCCGACATGACTCTTTTCGAGGTCAACGAAGCCAGCAAGCTCGTGCAGCAAGAGGCCCACGAGGACGCCAACATCATCTTCGGGGCGGTCATCGACGAGCGCATGAAGGATGCCTTGCGCGTCACCGTCATCGCGACCGGTTTCAACAAAGAGGTGAAAAAATCCACCTACGCGCCCGCGACCACCCTGCCGAAGTACAAAAACGTCCACAGCGCCGCTCCCCACGCCGCGCCGCCGCCTCCGACCCCGGTCGTCATTCGTTCCCAGCCGGCCGCGCCGGCCGAGGCGACGCCCGTCGCCGAGCGCCGCGAGATGCCGCAGGCGGACATCCGGGCTAAGTTTTTTTCCCGCGAGGCGGCGATGCACGAGGACGACGGCGAGAAGCAGTACGACCTGCTGAAAAGCCGGGCCGGCGGCGAGATGAGCGAACTCAAGAAGCTGGTCGCGGAGATCGGCGTCGTGGACATGAGCCAGGACGAATACGATATCCCGACCTTCCTCCGTAAGCAGGCGGATTAGTTTTGGCGGATTTGGGGCTATGATTTCGCGAATCGTATCTGTTTGCCGATTCGGTAGGGGCCGTTCGCGAACGGCCCCTACGGATTCCGCAAAGACGCGGAACTGATAAGACAAGCGAATGGCGAAAAAGAACCCCGAAAAGGAAAGTGTCCCCGAATCCAGCGGCTATCTCCACGAGATCCTCGGCATCATCGCGATGACCTTGGGGATCTTCGTCCTGATCTGCCTCTATTCCTATTCGCCGCTCGATCCCTCCCTCAATTCGGCGGCGGGCAGCAAAGAGGTGCGCAACTACGGCGGGCTGATCGGCTCTTACTTGGCCGACCTGCTGATCTCCGGCTTCGGCCTGGGGAGCTTTCTGATCGCCTCGTTCCTGATCCTGGCGGCCTATCTTTGCTTCACCAAAAAGCGCGAGCGTATCCGCGTTCCGGAGGCCCTCCTGTTGGTGTTGGCCCTGATCATGGCCTCGGTCCTCTTTCAGCTCAAATGGAACACCGTCTCCCTTTTCGGACACAACACGCTGGCCGGCGGCTTGATCGGGGCGGTGATCGGAGAACAGCTGCGGCGTTACCTAAGCGACGTCGGATCCTACCTGCTGGTGATCTCGGTGGGCCTGCTGGCCTTCATCTGGGGCACCAAGATCTCTCTGGTCGATCTGGCCGAGCAGGTGAGGCTCTTTTTCGCCGGCGTCGCCCGCAAATTGGCGTCGCTCGCCACCATCTACCGCGCCCGCTGGGAGAAGGTATTGGAGAAGCGCCGTCAGGAGAAGGAGCGGGAGGAAAAGGAGTCCCAGGTCCAGGCGCGCGCCGCCATGCCCGCCCCCAAACCGAAGATCAACCTGCCGAAGCGCATCGACGGGCCCGAGCCCAAGCCCGGCGAGGCCGCTGCCCCGCGCGCCCCCGAGGCGCCGCCCCCGGCACTGCGCCCCGTGCCGCCGCCCGCCCCGTCCGTGCCCGGCGGGGCCGAGCCGAAGATCTTCCAACGCGCCCCGGTCAAAAACGACAGCAAGAAAGACGACCAGCTGCCCATCCAGAAGCTTTCCGGCGACTTCGAGCTTCCGCCCATCGCCCTGCTCGATCCCGTGCCGCCCAGCGCCAGCGAGCAGACCGTCGACGAGGAGAGCCTGAAGGCCTCTTCTCTCCTGCTCGAGAGCAAGCTTCGCGACTACGGCGTCGAGGGCCGGGTCACCGAGATCCATCCCGGTCCCGTGGTCACGATGTACGAGTTCGAGCCCGCGGCCGGCGTCAAGGTCAACAAGGTCACCAATTTGGTCGACGACCTTTCGCTATCGATGGGCGGGCGCCCCGTCCGCATCGTGGCTCCCTTGCCGGGCAAGCCGGCCATCGGTATCGAGATTCCCAATCACGAGCGCGAGACCGTCTATTATAAAGAAATAGTCGCCGACGCCCGCTTTCAAAAGGCCGAGTCCAAGCTGACCCTGGCCTTAGGCAAAAACATCGAGGGCATCCCGGTCGTCGCCGACTTGGGCAAGATGCCCCACCTGCTGGTCGCCGGCGCGACCGGTGCCGGCAAATCGGTGGGCTTGAATTCATTCATCCTAAGCCTCCTGCTGCGCAACACGCCCGAGGACGTCCGCTTCATCTTCATCGATCCGAAGATGCTCGAGCTCTCGATCTACGCCAACATCCCGCACCTCCTGCTGCCGGTCGTGACCCAGCCGAAGAAGGCCGCCATGTCGCTGCGCTGGGCCGTCGCCGAGATGGAGCGGCGCTATCGCCTGCTCTCGGACGGGCAGGTGCGGAACATCGCCGGCTACAACAAGAAGTTCGAGAAGGGCGGCTTCAAGGACCATCCGGCCGCGCCGGTGGCCGAGGGCGAGATGCCGATCGTGCACGATTCGAAGCTGCCCTACATCGTCATCATCATCGACGAGCTGGCCGATCTCATGATGGTCGCCGGGCGCGAGGTCGAGGAGTACATCACCCGCCTGGCCCAGATGGCCCGCGCCGCCGGCATCCACATGATCCTCGCGACGCAGCGGCCCTCCGTCGACGTCATCACCGGCATCATCAAGGCGAACTTCCCCTCGCGCATCGCCTTCCAGGTGACCAGCAAGCACGACTCGCGCACCATTTTGGACTCGATCGGCGCCGAGCACCTCTTGGTCAACGGCGACATGCTCTTCATCCCGCCCGGCCTGTCCAAGCAGATGCG
>JADYZQ010000282.1 GCA_020853015.1 Deltaproteobacteria bacterium | reverse complement strand
CCGAGGCCGGCCTGGAGGTGCCCGAAGACGGCGCGCTGATGCTCAAGCGCAGCCTCAACGCCTCGGGCCGTTCGCGGGCCCTGATCAACGACGAGCCGGTGACGCTCAAGACCCTCCAGGCCTTGGGGGAGAGGCTCGTCCATTTGGTGCGGCAGCATGCCGCGCACCGGCTCCTCGAGCCGGACTTCCTCTTGGAGCTGCTCGACCGCTTCGGCGGCCACGAGGGGGCGGCGGCGGGCTATCGCGACGTCTTCGCGCGCTACCAGGCCGCCGACCGCGACTGGCGCGAGCTGAACGAGCGTATCCGCGAGACCCGCCGGCAAGAGGAATTTTTGCGTTTCCAGTGCGACGAGCTCGCCAAGGCCGAGCTGCGTGCCGGCGAAGAAGAGGAATTGGAGGCCGTCAAGGCCCGCCTCAAGCACCGCGTCGCCCTCGCCACGCAAAACTACGAGATGCGCCAGATGCTGGTCGACGGCGAGGCCTCGGTCTCCGACCAATTGGGCAAGGCGCGAAATTTGGCCGATAAATCCTTCGATTTGGACGAGAGCCTTAAGCCCCTGCTGGGCGCCCTCGACGAGGCCGCGGCCGCCGTCGAGGCCGCCGGGCGCCTGCTCGCCGACTACGGCGAGAAGCTCGAGGAGGATCCCGCCGAGCTCGACCGGCTGGAGGACCGCCTGGCCCTGATCTCCGGCCTGAAGCGCAAATATCACGAAGACGAGGCCGGCCTGGTCGCCTTGGCCGAGCGACTGCAGGGGCAGATCGGCGAGCTGGAGAACTTCGACCAAGTCCTGCAGGTCGCCGAGGCCCGGCGCGCCGAGCTCGAGGCCGCCCTGCGCGAGGCGGCCGCGGCCTTGCATGCCAAACGCAAGGCCGCGGCGAAAAAACTCGCCGCCAAGCTGTTGCAGTCGCTGCAAGAGCTGGCGCTGCCCCACGCCCAGCTGCAATTTCTGCTCGAGTCCGCCAAGGAAATCGCCGAGTACCGCGCCAACGGCGCCGACGCCTTGACCCTGCTCGTCTCCTTCAATCCCGGCGAGGAGGCGCGCCCCTTCGCCGAGATCGTCTCGGGCGGCGAGCTCAGCCGCCTGCTGCTCGCTTTCTACGAGATCGTGTTTCCCGCCGAAGAGATCGGCAGCTTCGTCTTCGACGAGGTCGACGCGGGCGTGGGCGGCAAGGTCGCCGAGCTGATCGGCCGCAAGCTCGAGGCCTTGGGCGCCAAGACCCAGGTGCTCTGCGTCACCCATCTGCCGCAGATCGCCTGCCGCGCCGTCCGACATTACACGGTCGAAAAATGCGTGCGCGGCGGCCGCACCTTCTCCGAAATCCGCCTGCTCAAGAAGGACGACCGCGAGCGGGAGATCGCCCGCATGTTGGCCGGGGTCGAGGTCACCCCGCAGGCCCTCAAGCACGCCCGGGAGCTGCTGAAAAACGCGGCCGCCTGAGCGCTGGCGGCCTCGCCCCTTCCTTTGCTAAAGTCGGGGTGGAGGTAAGGATATGTCCGGGTTCAGCGAAACCGCCGCGGAGCGTACCGCTCGCGTCCTGCGTTGTCAGGCTGGTCTGCTTAGACTTGCCAAGGCCCCGCCGGGCGATCTCCAGACCGCCCTGCGCCGTATCACCGAGGTCGACAGCGAGACGCTGGGCGTGGCCCGCGTCGGCATCTGGCTCTTCAACGAGGACCGCAGCGAGATCGTCTGCCAGGACGTCTATCTTAAGGGCGAAAACCGCCACTTTAGCGGGCAAAAGCTGCTGGCGAAAAACTACCCCGCCTATTTCCAAGCCCTCGAGGAGAGCCGCATCCTACCCGCCTCCGATGCGCGCCACGACCCTCGCACCCGGGAGTTCACCGAGGGTTACCTCGTTCCACAGCAGATCTTCTCGATGATGGACGTGCCGATCCGGCTGGGCGGCAAGGTCGTCGGCATCGTCTGCCACGAGCAGGTGGGCGCGCTGCGGGATTGGTCGATCGAGGACCAGGACTTCGCCTCCTCCATCGCCGACATGGTCTCCCTGGCCTACGCCGCCGAGGAGCGCCGCAAGGCGGAGGAGGCCCTTCAGGAGAAAACCGCCGCCCTCGAGCGCTCCAACCGCGAGCTGGAGCGCTTCGCCTACGTCGCCACCCACGACCTTCAGGAGCCGTTGCTCCTGATCATCGCCTTCGCCGACCGCCTCGAGCGTCTGCTGGGCGCCGGCGTCGAGCCGCAGGCCCTCGACTACCTTCGTCGGATTCAGCGCTCGGGGGAGCGGATGCGCGAATTGATCGACGACCTGCTGCAGTTCTCCCGCGTGACGACGCAGGCCAAGCCCTTCGAGGAGCTGGAGCTCGGCCAGCTCCTGGCGGAGGTCCGCAAAGACCTCGAGCTGCGCTTCGCCGAGAGCGGCGGCCGCCTCGAGGTGGGGCCCTTGCCGCGGGTCTTCGCCGACGCCTCGCAGATGCGCCAGCTCTTCCAGAACCTCCTCGGCAACGCCCTCAAGTTCCGCGATTCGAGGCGCGCGCCGGTCCTCCGCGTCGCCGGCCGCGCGGTCTCCGAAAAGTTCTGCGAGATCTCGGTCGAGGACAACGGGATCGGCTTCGAGGAGAAATACCTCGAGCAGATCTTTCGGCCCTTCACCCGGCTCCACAGCCGCAGCGAGTACGAGGGCAGCGGGATCGGCCTCGCGCTCTGCGAGAAGATCGTGCTCCGCCACGGCGGAACCCTCACCGCGCAAAGCCGGCCGGGCCACGGCTCGAAATTCCTCTTCACCCTGCCGCTGCCGCCGGCGAAACCTTGAAAATATTCGTTTCGCGGTCCCCGGGGATCGGATAGCATCGCCTGGATGCGACCGGAAATTTTCACCAGTCTGGAACGAAAGCTGAAAAACCAAGGCGTCGCCGACTTCGAGGCCTATATCGAGCGGGTCGAATCCCGCAGCTTCGAGGCGAAGGACGGCGCCATCGAGTCCGCGCAGGGCGCGGTGGAAGAGGGGGTGGCGCTGCGGGTCTTCCGGGACGGGCGCCAGGGTTTCGGCTACTCGACCGACTTGAGCGAGTCGGGTCTCGACTACCTCTGCGCCAGCGTGGTCGCGTCGTTGCCCTGGGTGGATCCCGATCCTGACCTTCCCCTGCCGGAGGCGCCGCCCCCGGCCGCCGAACCCGAGCTGCGCAACTTCGACCCAGGCCTGGCCGCGGTTCCGGAGGGGCGCAAGCGCGAGATCGCCCTCGCGTTGGAGGCGGCGGCGAAGGGGGTGGATCCCCGCGTCAAGCACGTCCGGGCGGCCGCCTACGACGAAAAGACGCTCGGCGTCCGGCTGCGGAATTCCGCCGGCCTCGACCGCGCCTTCGCCCGGACGCGCTGCCGCATCGGCGTGATGTCCGTCGCCGAGGCGGAGGGAGCGGCCGAGAGCGGCTACGAATTCGACAGCTCGCCCTTTTTCGAGCGCCTCGACCCGCGCAAGGTCGGCGAGGCCGCCTCCCGACTCGCCCTGAGCTACCTGGGCGCCGTCACGCCGGCCAGCCGGAGGGCGCCGGTCCTGATCGACCCCTTGGTGGCGGGGGAGTTCCTCGAGATCTTGGCGGGCTCCTTCCAGGGGGACGCGGTCTTCAAGAAGCGCAGCTATTTGGAGGGGAAGCTCGGACAGAGGGTCTACGCTCCGTCGCTCCGCATCCGCGACGCGGGCCTGCTGCCGGAGGGCAGCGCCTCCTGTCCCTTCGACGGCGAGGGCCAAGACTCCCGCGATCTGTCGCTGGTGGAAGGGGGCGTCGTCGCCAACTACCTGCTCGACCGCCGCTACGCGCGGAAACTCGGCCTGAAGGCCAACGCCTCCCTGGTCCGCCGGGGCCTGCAGCGTCCGCCCTTTCTTTCCTATTCCAATCTCGTCCTCGAGCCCGGAGAGGCTTCCGACGAGGCCCTGTTCCGCGAGATCGGTTCCGGCATCCTGGTGACCGAGGCCATCGGGGTGCACGCGGCCAACCCGGTGACGGGGGATTTCTCGGTGGGCATTCAGGGGTTTTTGATCGAAGGCGGAGAAAAGCGGGGTGCCGTCAAAAAACTGGTCTTGGCCGGCAACCTCCATCAGATGATGGCCGATCTTAGAGCCGTCGGTTCCCGCTACCGTAGCCACGGCGGCGTCGGCGCTCCGACTTTGGCCGTCCAAGAAATGGCGATCGGCGGCGCCTAGCCTGGGTTTTGAGCATTTGCCATGAAATAGGGGCTTGCATATAATCGTCGCGTTCGTTTACGTTGGACGGACGACCTGGGCTTATTTTTGAATTCGGATTAGGGTTAATTTCCCATGAAAATCGAATCTTACGGCATCTCCAACGTCGGCATGAAGCGGCAGCAGAATGAAGACTCCTACCTGATCAACGACGACATGGGTCTATATATGGTGGCCGACGGCATGGGGGGGCATTTGGGCGGGGAGTACGCCTCCAAACTGGCCGTGACCACCGTCGAAGAAGTGGTTCGCGCACTCCGCTTCGACCCCGACGCCACCCAGATCCGCGGGGTCAACGAGGCCGATTCCCACCCGGGTAACCAGCTGAAGCACGCCATCCAAGAGGCGGGGCGCCGCATCCACGACCAGGCGCTCTTCGACGAAAACCTCCGGGGGATGGGGACCACCGCCGTGGCGGCCCTTTTCGCCTCCCCCCGTCTATATATTGCCAATGTCGGGGACTCCCGGGCCTACCTGATTCGGGAAGGCAAGATCGAGCAGATCACCGAAGACCACAGCCTGGTCAGCGAACAGGTCAAGGCGGGGATGATCTCGGCCAGCGACGCCCGGGGTCATAAGCTCAAAAATATCATTACCCGGTCGGTGGGTTACCAAGAAGAGGTCGACATCGACCTGGTCTGCAAGGAGGTCCGGCACGGGGACAAGCTATTGCTGTGCTCGGACGGCCTTTCCAACCTCGTCGAGGACCGGGAAATCGAGGAGTTGGTCGAAAAATACGACATCCGGGAGGCCTGCGAGAAGCTGGTCAACTCGGCCAATAGCCGGGGCGGGGACGACAACATTACGGTCATAATTTTACAAGTTGATGAAATTACTTAATTTTTTACATTCCCAAAGACCTTGACACCCCAAAGAGCCCTCTGCTACGGTTCCCCCCACTTAAGCCATAGCCATTTTTTAGACCACCTTCGGTGAGACCTGCCGATAATAGGGTGGTCCCGCAATCAACCTGGATAGAGGAAGGTCTTTGAACCGAAAACCCACCAATCTGGTGCTTTTGGACGACGACGGCTTCGGTAGCCGCACCTTAAGCCTCTCCCAAACCAGCCTCCGGCTGATGGGAGGCCTCTTGGCCTTCTTCCTGGTCTTTTCCTCGGTCATGACCTGGGGCTTCCTGTACTACCGCTCCAAAAACCTGAAGGGCGAAGCCGGGACCATCGCCCAGCTCGAGCAAGAGAAGGCCCAGTTGGTCTCCAAGATCGGGGCCCTCGAGGGGACGATCAAGCGCATCGAAAAATTTACCGAAAAGCTGGAAAGTTCCATCGGCGTCGAATCGGGCAAGCTCAACAAGGGCGTCGGCCCGGTCTCCGAGCAAGAAAACTTGGGTGAGTTCCTCAACCGGGTGAACAACCTGCCCAAGCTCTCCTCCCGCAATCTGGCCCGCGACTGGAGGGCCGGTAAATTCGACGAGCAATTCTACGAGAAGATGACCCTCAAGCTGGACGAGCTGGCCGAGTTCGCGGTCAACCTCGAGGAGAGGGTCAACGAGGTTTACGAGGCCAACGAAGACCAAATTTCGTTCTGGGCCTCCACCCCCTCGCTGTGGCCGGTGCAGGGCTGGGTCACCTCCAACTTCGGTTTCCGACTCTCGCCCTGGGGCGACGCGGTCAAGATGCACAAGGGCATCGACATCGCCTCGCCGATCGGCAGTCCCGTCTTCGCCCCCTCCGAGGGTACCGTCGTCTACGCCGGCTACAAGGGCGGCTACGGCAACACCGTCATCATCGATCACGGCTACGGCATCAGCACCCTCTATGGGCACAATTCCGAACTCTTCGTGAAGGAGGGCGAAAAGGTCGATCGCGGCAGCCGCATCTCCGCGGTCGGCAACACCGGATCCTCCACCGGCCCCCACCTGCACTACGAGGTGCACGTCGACGGCATCCCCACCGATCCGATGAAGTATATCTTCCAATAACGGCCCGTCCGATTTCCCCCAGACTATTTGACTTTCCGCCCCGCCTCACATAGCAAGGGTTCCCATGCTTCAGGCCCTCGCAAAAAAGGTCTTCGGAACCAAAAACGAACGCGAATTGAAGAAGTTGTATCCGATCCGCGACCGAATCAACGCGCTTGAGCCCGAGCTGCAGGCGCTGAGCGACGAGGCCCTGCGGGCGCAGACGGCCAAATTCCGCGAGCGCCTCGCCAACGGAGAGAGCCTCGACGACCTGCTGCCCGAGGCCTTCGCCACGGTCCGCGAGGCCGGTCGGCGCGTGCTGGGCATGCGGCATTTCGACGTCCAGCTGATCGGTGGCATGGTCCTGCACCACGGCAAGATCGCCGAGATGAAGACCGGCGAGGGCAAGACGCTCGTCGCCACGCTGCCGGTCTATCTCAACGCCCTCGAGGGCAAAGGCGTGCACGTCGTCACCGTCAACGACTACCTGGCCCGCCGCGACGCGGCCTGGATGGGCCGGTTGTATAATTTCCTCGGCATGTCCGTCGGGGTCATCGTCCACGGGCTCGACGACGCCCAGCGCCGCGAGGCCTACGCCTCCGACATCACCTACGGCACCAACAACGAGTTCGGTTTCGATTACCTGCGCGACAACATGAAGTTCAGCCTCGAGCAGATGGTGCAGCGCGAGCTTCACTACGCCATCGTCGACGAGGTCGACTCCATCCTGATCGACGAGGCGCGCACGCCGCTGATCATCTCGGGTCCGTCCGAAGAATCCACCGACAAGTACTATCGCATCAACACGATCATCCCCAACCTCAAGAAGGAAGTGGATTACACGATCGACGAGAAGGCGCGCAGTGCCATCCTCACCGAGGACGGCGTCGCTCACGTCGAGAAGTTGCTGGGCGTCGAAAACCTTTACGACCCGCGCCAGATCGAGGTCCTGCACCACGTCAATCAGGCCCTGAAGGCCCACGTCCTGTTCAAGCTCGACGTCGACTATGTCGTGAAGGACGGCGAGGTCATCATCGTCGACGAGTTCACGGGCCGCCTCATGCCGGGCCGGCGCTGGAGCGACGGCCTGCACCAGGCCGTCGAGGCGAAGGAAGGCGTCCAGGTCGAAAACGAAAACCAGACGCTTGCCACGATCACCTTCCAGAATTACTTCCGCATGTTCAAGAAACTGGCGGGCATGACGGGCACCGCCGACACCGAGGCCGGCGAGTTCGCCAAGATCTATAACCTCGAGGTCATGATCATCCCGACCAACCGCGAGATGTTGCGCAAGGACGAGGGAGACCTGATCTACAAGAACGAGCGGATCAAATTCAACGCCGTCATCGAGCGCATCCTCGAGCTGCACACCAAGGGCCAACCTGTCTTGGTCGGCACCATTTCGATCGAAAAATCCGAGGTCCTCGCCGGCATGCTGCGCCGGCGCGGCATCCAGCACCACGTGCTCAACGCCAAGCAGCACGAGCGCGAGGCAGAGATCGTCGCGCAGGCGGGTCGCTTCGGCGCGGTGACCATCTCGACCAACATGGCCGGTCGCGGTACCGACATCCTGCTCGGCGGCAACCCCGAGTTCCTGGCCCGCGCCAAGGTCGGTCCGGAGGCGAGCGAAGAGGAATACGCGAAGACCCTCGTGGAGTTCCGCAAGGCCTGCGAAGAGGAAAAAGAAAAGGTCCGGGCGGCCGGCGGGCTGTTTATTTTGGGCACCGAGCGCCACGAGAGCCGCCGTATCGACAACCAGCTGCGCGGCCGCGCCGGCCGCCAGGGCGATCCCGGCGAAAGCCAGTTCTACATCTCGCTGGAAGACGACCTGATGCGCATCTTCGGTTCCGACCGCATCTCGCGGATGATGGACCGCCTGAAGATGGACGAAAACGAGCCGATCTTCCATCCCTGGATCACCAAGGCCATCGCCAATGCGCAGAAGAAGGTCGAGGAGCACAACTTCAGCATCCGCAAAAACCTGATCGAGTTCGACGACGTCATGAACCAGCAGCGCAAGACCGTCTACAGCCTGCGCAAGGAGATCCTGCGCGGCGAGGGCCTGCGCGACAAGGTGCTGGACATGATCGACCTCACCGCCGACCAGGTCTCGCAAGAGTTCGCGCCCGACCGGGGAGAGGACTTCGACGCCGCCGGCCTGGCCGAGCGCGTCTTCCAGATATTCGACATCCACGCCGATCCCAAGACATTGGCCGAGCAAGGCCCGAGCGCCGATTCCGTCGGCGAGTGGGTCTACAATCAGGCGCTGGATTTCTACGAGGCGAAGGAGCAGCGCATCGGCGTCGACCTGATGCGCCACGTCGAGAAGGTTTTGATGCTACAGACCCTCGACGCCCTCTGGAAGGACCATCTGCTCAGCATGGATCACCTCCGCGAAGGCATCGGGCTGCGCGGCTACGCGCAGAAGGACCCGATCGTCGAGTACAAGCGCGAGGGCTTCGCGATCTTCGAGCAGATGCTCCAGACCTTCACGAGCGACGTCCTGCAGAAGTTGTTCCGCGTGCAGGTCGAGGAAAAGCAAGCGATGCCGCTGCAGGCGATGCAGCGCGCCCAGCCGATGACGATGAGCCGTTCCTTCGCGCCCGCCGGCGCCGCGGCCCAGGCGCCGCGTCCTCAGCCCGCCGCGCAGCCGTCGCCCCGGCCTATGCCCGGCGGCGTCTTGCCCGGGATGGGCCGTCCCGCCCCGCAACCCGGGCCGCCGACCGGTTCGATGCAGCGCGCCGAGCCCAAGGTGGGCCGCAACGACCCCTGTCCCTGCGGCAGCGGGAAGAAATACAAGAAGTGTCACGGGGCTTAGGCCGGCGATTGTTCGTCGGATAACGGCTCACTTTTTTTTCTTCCCAATATTCTGTTCGAGGGTGGTAAAAAGGCCCACAAAATATTCCGCTCCGGAACCGGGGGAAAGGGTGTCCCTGGAGGGACCGAGGACCTGTCTGAGCCATCCTTAAAAGACTAGTAAAGCGTATTTAATGGATCTACAGCTTGTGTCGCCCGGAAGGTTGAAACGGCAATTTTAATGGATGCGAGTTTCGCAGGGCCTGGAAGGGACACCCTTTCCCCCGGTTCCGGAGCGCACTTCAGAGTGTTGAGTCCCGCATGAAAAAAGACGAGACAAAGATCAAGATCCCCGGTTTTAGATTTTCCGGCGTCATCGCCGGCATCAAGCAGGCCAAGAAGCCCGATGTGGCACTGATCGTCGCCGACCGTCCCGCGAAAGCGACCGCCGTCTTCACCACCAACCGACTCAAGGCCGCCCCCGTCCTGCAGGGACAGAAGGCGATCCGCGGCGGCAAGCTGCGCGCCATCGTCGTCAACTCGGGCAACGCCAACGCCGCCACCGGTCCCAAGGGCCTGAAAAACGCCTTCGCCACCGCCGCGGCCGCGGCCCAGGCCCTCAAGATTTCCAAAAGCGAGGTCTTGGTGAGTTCCACCGGCAAGATCGGAATTCAGCTGGACGTCGGCAAGATCCGCCGGGCCCTGCCCGCGGCGGTCCAGGGTCTTTCGGCCGGCAATTTCACCGCCGCCGCCCGTGCCATCATGACCACCGACGCCTTTCCCAAGTGGCACGTCGTCCGCGGCAAGATCGGCGGCAAGCCCTTCACGGTCGCCGGCTTCGGCAAGGGCGCCGGGATGATCGAGCCCCACATGGCGACCATGCTGGCCTACATCTTCACCGACCTCGACCTGCCGGTCGCGGCGATGCGTAAGGCGTTTCGTTCCGCGGTGGATGCCACCTTCAACGCCATTTCGGTCGACGGCGACACCTCGACCAATGACACCGCCGTCCTGCTGGCGAGCGGTGCCTCGGGCATTCCACCTTTAAAGCCCGGCACCGCCCCTTGGCGCGCCTTCGAGAAGGCCCTGCACGAGGTCTGCCAATACCTCGCCTGGATGATGGTCCAGGACGGGGAGGGGGCCACCAAGATCGTCGAGGTGCAGGTGCGAGGCGCCAAGACCGCCCGCTCCGCGAAAAAGATCGCCTACAGCATCGCCCGTTCGCCCCTGGTGAAGACCTCCTTCTTCGGCCAGGACCCCAACTGGGGCCGGGTTTTCGCGGCGGTCGGTTATTCGGGCGAAACCTTCGCCCCCTCCCGCGTCGATATTTTCTACGGTCCGGTGCCCCTGGTCCGCCGCGGCCTGCCCACCCCCGTCGCCAACGAGGCCCGGGCCCATAAGGTCATGAAAAACAAATCTTTTCGGGTTTTGGTCGAGCTGAACGGGGGGCGTGGAGAGTCCAAAGTTTGGACTAGTGATCTCGGCTACGGCTATGTCAAAATAAACGCCGAATACCGTACTTAAGCGGGGATCCCAGGGATCCTCGACGAAACAGAGGTCCTTGAAGTGGGAAAATTAAAGCTCGGCAATTTCAACGAAATCATCGCAAAGTACAGCGACGTCGTCCTGGCCCTCCTGGTCGTGGCCGTCATCGGGATGATCATCATCCCGCTCCCGACCTGGCTGGTCGACATTTTGCTCACGGTCAACATCACGATCGGGATCCTGATCCTCCTGGTCGCCCTGTATATCTCGGACGCGCTCAAGATAGCGTCCTTTCCGACCTTGCTGCTGATCACGACGATCTTTCGGCTCGCCCTAAACATCTCCTCTACGCGCTTGATCCTGTCGCAGGGCCACGCCGGCGAGGTCATCGAGGCCTTCGGCTCGTTCGTCTTGGGCGGCACCTCGATGAAGTCGATGGTCGTCGGTATGGTCATCTTCCTCATCATCACCTTGGTCAACTTCATCGTCATCGCCAAGGGCGCCGAGCGCGTCTCGGAAGTCGGCGCGCGTTTCACCCTGGACGCCATGCCCGGCAAGCAGATGTCGATCGACGCCGACCTCAGGGCCGGCATCATCAACATGGAACAGGCGATGGAACGCCGCGAGATCCTGCAGCGCGAATCCCAGATGTACGGCGCGATGGACGGCGCGATGAAGTTCGTCAAGGGCGATGCCATCGCGGGCATCATCATCACGCTGATCAACCTGATCGGCGGCTTCATCATCGGCGTCATGATCCGCGACATGGAAATGGGTAAGGCGGTCACGACCTACTCCCTGCTGTCGATCGGCGACGGTCTGGTCTCGATGATCCCGGCCCTCGTCATCTCGATCGCGGCCGGCGTGGTCGTCACCCGCGTCGCCTCCGAAAATAAAGAATCGAATCTGGGCCGGGAAATCGTTGGGCAGGTCACCGCCTATCCGAAGGCCATCCTGATCGTCTCGGGCTTGTTGCTGGTTTTGGCCCTGGTCCCCGGCCTGCCGAAGATCCCCTTCCTCATCCTCTCGGGGATTTTGGGCGCCACCGCCTACTACCTGAAGCGCGGCAAGACCGAGGAGGCCCAGGAGATCGCCGACGTCCCCAAGGAAGAGGTGGTCAAGCGCGCGGTCGAGAAGCACGGCGACGTCCTGCCCTTCATCATGCCGGCGCCGATCTCGCTGGAGGTGGGCGAGGCGATCATTCCCTTCGTCGACGACAGCCAGGACGGCGGGCGCTTCATCAACGAGCTGATCCCGCTGCTGCGGCACGGCCTGTACTACGAGCTGGGCGTCAACTTCCCGGGCATCCAGGTCCGCGGGCAGAACGTCGATATGGAGCCGGAGAGCTACGTCATCAACATCAACGAGGTTCCGGTGGCGAAGGGCCGCGTCTACCGAGGCTGCATTTTGGTGGGCGAGCCGCTCGAGCAGCTCTCGCTCTTCAACATCGAGGGCACCGAGACCATCCATCCGATCGACGGGTCGATCGTGACGTGGATCAACGAGGAGTTCAAGGACGTGGCGGTGCAGGCGGGCTTCCGGATGTGGGACATTGCGGAGTACCTGATCCTTCACCTCTCCTATATCCTGCGCAAGCACGCCCACGAATTCTTGGGCTTGCAGGAGATCCAGAACATCCTGACCGAGCTCGAGAAGAGCCACCCGGCGCTGGTGAAAGAATTGGTCCCCAAGGTCATCACGGTCCTGCAGCTTTCCGAGATCTTCCAGCGCCTCATCCAAGAGGAAATCGCGATCCGCGACCTGAAGACGATCTTCTCGACCCTGGCGCAGTGGGCGGAGGT
>JADYZQ010000281.1 GCA_020853015.1 Deltaproteobacteria bacterium | reverse complement strand
GAAATCTTTTCGCGCCTTGCGGGCGGCGACGCAGCGCTCGTGCAAGTCCCGCCAGGCCGCGTTTTCGAGCCGGATTTGCAGCGCGCGCAGCTCGGCGACGGGGATGCGTCCCAGGGAAAGCCAATCCCCCTCCAGGGCGGCGATGCCTTCGTTCGATTCCTCTCGAACGCGCTGCGGCTCGCTTTTCTTCGAGAGGCGATCGAAGATCTCTCCGCCTTCCCGTTGAAAATAGGCGCGGTTCAGGAGGACGGTGTAAATTCGCTTTTCACCCACGGTGCGGACGAAGGCTTGGCCGTCGTAGGCGACGCGGGGGTTGTTTTCGATTTGAAGCCGGTATTCCAGGGTCAGGCCGTCGAACTGGCGTGTCCTCACCTCAGGGGCCGCGGCGGCGGCGGAAAGCGAGCCCGTCAGGCAAGCCAGCAGAATCGCCGAGAAAATCGCCGTGCGGGGCGATCCGGGCCGGAGGCGATGGAAAGCGCTTAGGTTCACCGCGGTGAAAGGTAGCAAGCGGCATGCCACCTAACGCTGGACAGCCTGCGGGAAAGGGCAAGGATTTCCGCGAAGAAAACTTGAGGGACGACCCCGCATTTTGGAAGTCGACTTCGTCTGCCGAAATTCTATGCAACTGCCCAGCAGGCGGGCCGGCAGGGCTTAAGGGGCGGTCTACTTAAGGGAATCCTCGGTGAGCCATTCTCCCAGCCGCCGCAGCGCGGCGTCCATCCGGTCGGACCAGGGGTGGCCGCAGTTGAGCCGGACGCAGTTGCGATACTTTTGCTTGGCCGAGAAGATGGGTCCCGGCGCGATGCTGATCTGTTCGGCGAGGGCCCGGCGGTATAGCGCCAAGGCGTCGGTCCCCTTCGGAAACTCCACCCACAGGACATAGCCTCCCTCGGGGCGGGAGACCCGCGTGCCCTTCGGGAAGTGCCGCGCCACCGCCTCGCTCACGCGCCGGACGTTGTCTTGCAGCGCCCGGCGCAGCTGGCGCAGGTGGCGCTCGTAGCCGCCGTTTTGCAGGTATTCCGCGACCGCCATCTGCGGGAGCGTGGCGTTGGCGAGGGTCGTGTTGCGCTTCAGCTTTTCGACCTCGGCGCGAAATCGCCCCGGCAAGGTCCAGCCGACCCGGAAGCCCGAGGCCAGGGTTTTGGAGAAGGAGGAACAGAACAGCACCCAACCCTCGCGGTCGAAGGCGGCGATCGGCTTGGGGCGGTTGGCCTCGAAGTAGAGGTCGCCGTAGATGTCGTCCTCGATCAGGGGCAGGCGGCGTTTGGCGGCGAGCCGAGCGAGCGCTCGGCGATTTTCCTCGGGCATGCAGCTGCCCAGGGGGTTGAGGAAGCTCGGGATCGTGATCAGGGCCTTCACTTTGTGTCGGCGGAGCGCGGCGGTCAGCGCCGGGAGGCTCAAGCCCTCCCGGGGGTGCGTCGGCAGCTCGAGCGCCCTCAGCCCCAGGCTCTCCATCAGCTCGAGGATGCCGTAGTAGCAGGGGGATTCGACGGCGACCGTATCCCCGGCCTTGGCGACCGCGCGGAGGCACAGGTTGAGGGCCTCCATGCAGCCATTGGTGACCAAGACCTCGTCGGGCTTGAAGGCCCAGCCGAGCTCGAGGCCGCGTTTGGCTATTTGGCGGCGCAGGGCAGGGAGGCCCGGCGGGAATTCGTAGCTTAAAGCCTTGGCGCAGGACTCGCGGGCCAAGGCGGCGGTCAGGCGAGCCAGGGCCTTGGCGGGCATCAATTCCGGCGAGACCACCGCCGCGCCCAGCGGCACCACTTCGGGGTCTCGGGTGGAGGCGAGCACCTCGGCGATCAAGTCTCCCGAGCTCAAGCGCACCGCCGAGGCCGGCGGGGCGGAGATGGTGGGTTCGGGAGGAGGGGCCGCCGGGCGGGGCTTCACGTAAAAGCCCGACTGAGGCCGCGCTTCGATCAGGCCCTGGTTTTCCAGGAGGAAATAGGCCTGCAGGACGGTGGAGACGCTGACCCGCTGCTGGCGGCTGGTGCGGCGCACCGAGGGGATGCGCTCGCCGGCGCGCAGCACGCCCTCGCGGATCTGGCGGGCGATGCCCCCGGCGACTTGCTCGTAGAGTTTGGCTTCGGCTCGTTCCATGAAACGAAAATTACCCGATTCGGGCCTCGGGCGGCATGCACAGTCCGTCTAAAACGTTTCCGGTACAGTTTTATATCATAACAAACTGTTATGGTCACAATTTATTTTGATTGAATCTGTATTGTTTTGTCGCGCGGGCTCATAGTCGGGGACATGAAACCCTGGACGATCTCGTTAGGCGAAGGACAATTGTGGCGCCCCGCCTTTCGCGGGTCGACCTACCGGCTGCGCTGCGTCCGGGGCCGGGTCTGGGCGACCCGCGCCGGGGACGGGGAGGATTATATCCTCGATCCCGGAGCGACCTGGGAGGCGGGAGGGGAAGACGGCGTCCTGCTGGAGGCGTTGACCCCCGCCGAGATCGTGGTAGGACCCGCTACAGCCATGCCCGAAGCCCCCTCGACGCCGTCTCCCCCGCGCCTCGGCCTCTACGCCGCCTTCGCGGCCGTCTACCTGATTTGGGGATCTACTTACTTGGCCATCCATTACGCGATCCAGACCCTGCCTCCCTTCCTGATGGCGGGTGCCCGATTTTTCCTGAGCGGGCTAATCCTCGCCTTGGCTCTCCTGGCGCGCGGCGCCCCTCGTCCCAGCCGCGCGGATTGGCGCGGCGCCGCGATCGTTGGCGTTCTCTTGCTGGCCGGCGGCAACGGCAGCGTCGTCTGGGCGCAGCAACGCGTCCCCTCGGGGATCACGGCGATGCTGATCGCGACCACGCCCTTCTGGATGATCTTCCTCGACCGGCTTAGCGGCGGCTTGAGGCGCATCTCCCCGCTCAGCGCCTTGGCGGCCTTGGTCGGATTTGCGGGGGTCTTTGTCCTCCTCTTTCCCAAGGGTTTTGGGGGAATGGGGGCGGTGCCGCTCGTGCCGGCCCTGGCGATCCTCGGCGCCGCCTTTTGGTGGGCCTTGGGCTCGACGCTCTCGCGGTTTTTGCGGATGCCGGCCTCGCCCTGGTGGTCGACGGCCCTGCAGATGCTTTGCGGCGGGGCCTTTCTTTTGGTCTTCGGGACTTTGCGCGGGGAATGGGCGGGTTTCGAGCCCGCGCGCATCTCCGCAGCCTCGGCGGCGGCCTGGCTCTACCTGATCTTTTTCGGCTCCATCGTGGGCTACTCGGCCTACCTGTGGATCCTGCGGCACAGCACGCCGACTCGGGTCTCGACCTATGCCTTCGTCAATCCGATCGTGGCCCTGTTATTGGGCTGGGCGGTGGCGGGGGAGGCACTCGGTCCCCGGACGATCCTGGCCGCGGCCTTGATTCTGCCGAGCGTGGTGGTCTTGATCGGAGGAAAGGAGGAGCGCCGTGACCGCAAGGTCCGAGGCGGGAAAGTTGGCGAGGGACTGGATTCCAGCTTGGAACCCACGTGAGATCGGGGTCGTCCCCGAGCCGGATCAGGCGGCCTCTTGAAGTCGGCGGATGCGGTCTTCGAGCGGGGGGTGCGAGGAGAAGAGCTTGAGAAAGCCCTTGCCGTGCCCGGAGATCTGCATCGTCTGGATCGAGGGGTGCTTGTGCGGGTCGATGACGTCGTAGGCCCGCTGCAGGGCTTGCAGGGCCGAGACCATCTTGTGGCGGCCCGCCAGTAGGGCCCCGCCCGAGTCGGCGCGGTATTCGCGGTAGCGCGAAAACCAGGCCACCACCAGCGAGCCCAGGATCATGAAGAAGATCTCGAGGACGATCTGCACCAGGAAAAAGACCCCGTAGGAGACGCCGCGGTCGTCGCGGTCGCCGCGCAGCGCGGCGGAAACCGCGTAGGCGATCACCCGCGAGAGAAACATCACGAAGGCGTTGACTACGCCCTGGAGCAGGGTCATCGTCACCATGTCGCCGTTGGCGATGTGCGAGATCTCGTGGCCCAGGACCCCCTCGACCTCGTCGCGGTCCATGCTGCGCAGCAGGCCGGTGGAGACGGCGACGAGGGAGCGCGACTTAGTGGGGCCGGTCGCGAAGGCGTTGAGCTCGGGCGAGTCGTAGACGCCGACCTCGGGCATGTCGCGCAGGCCGGCGCTTTGCGCCAGTTGGTGGACGGTTTGCAAAAGCCTTTGTTCGGCGGGCTCCGGGCTTTGCGGGTCGATGACCTGGACGCCCATGGTCCATTTGGCCATCTGGCGCGAGAGCGCCAGCGAAATGAGCGAGCCGGCCATGCCCCAGACCAGGCAGAAGACGGCGAGCGAGGTGTAGTCGAGGCCGTACTGATTAAGATAGGGGCGGACTCCGAGCAGGTTGAGCAGGACCGAGATGGTCACCACCACCAGGAAGTTGACCAAGAGAAACAGCACCACCCGTTTAGCCATAACAAAATCCTCCACAAAGCCGCGTCGCGGCGCGGTCTTCATCGAAAGTATTCACTAAAAGGCAACGCGTCAAGCGCGGCTTGGGTTGATTTTTTAGGGGTTTCCGCGCAGGCGCTCCAGGCGGCGGAGGATCTTCTCGACGTGGGTGGCGCGCCAATAGATCTTCCCGCAGGCCGGGCAGCCGGTGAAGGCGGACTGGGAGGCGAAGACGTAGGGCCAAACCCGGCCCTCGACCTGGGCCTTGGGGAAGGGAAGGAGGGGGGTATTGCACTCCGCGCAGCGGCTGAGGCTGCGGGCCTCCGCGAGGGCCGCGCCGAAGCGCCCGCGAAATTCGGAAAATTGATCTTCTAGGCGATCCTGGGTGATGAAGAGGGATTCCTCCGGCTTCAGGGTCCGGATCAAGCGGGTGTCCCGGGTCAGGAGGATTCGGTTCTCCCGCCGCGCCTCCGCGACGAGCTCCGGGTCGGGGATCTCGCGGCGATAGGCAACGTCCACGCCGGCCAAGCGCAGCCAACGGGCGAGCTTGCCGAGCATTTCGTCCGCGCAGAAGCGCATACCGTGAATTATACTGGATTCTTGAGAGAATTCGATTACAAGCAGGGGATGCAGCTTTGGTTGATCCGGCATGGGGAGTGCGAGACGAACGCCGCCAGCGACGAGGCCCGGCTCTTGACTCCGCGGGGCCTCGAGGATGTTGCCAGGGTGGCCGCCCATGTCTCGGCCCGAGCTCCGGAATTTCCCCTAGCCCTGCTCAGCAGCCCCTTCCGACGCGCCCAGCAGACGGCCGAGGCCTTCCGGACGCATTGGGGTCTTGAGATCGAGACGGCGCCTTGGCTGCTGCCGTTGTCGGGGGTCGCCGCGGCCTTGGACGAGCTCCGCAAGCGGCCCGAGGAGCGCCTCGCCTTGGTGGGGCACATGCCCAACCTGGGCCTGCTGCTGGCCACCTTGCTCTGGGGCCTGCCGCCGCGCGAGGCGGTCCTGCCCCGCGCCGCCGCGGCCCTCTTGGAGCTTCCCGCCTGGGAGCCCGGCGCCGCCCAGTTGAAACTTTTCATCAAACCCGAGGAGATCCCATGAAAATCGCTTCGCTCGCCGGCATCGCCCTGACCCTAACCTTGCTCACCGGCTGCCTGGAGTTCAACGAAGTCACCCAGCTCAAGCCCGACGGAAGCGTCGACTTCACCCTCAGCATCCAGCTGCCCGACATCCCCGACAAGAAGAAGGAGGATGAAAAGCAAAAGGAGGCCGAGCGGGATATCGAGGCGATGTTCCAAAAAATGGCCGGCTCGGTTCAGTTGAAGGGCAAGACGGAAAAGACCGAATACGGCAAGACCACCTTTACCTTGGCGGCGGCCATGGATTCCTTGACCCGCATCGGACAGATCTACCAGGGCATCGGAAAATCCGATTCGGGAAAGGATAAAAAAGAGGGGAAGGAAGTCTTCGACGAGATCTTTTCGCAGAAAAACGACTATCAGGTGAAGAAGGGCGCGAATAACAGCCTGGTCATCACCCGAAGCTTCGCGCCGCCCAAGAAGCCCAAGAAAAAACCGGAGAAGAAGGACAAGGACTCCGTCGAATTCTCCAAAGACATGGAAGTCATGATGCTGAACGCGATGACCTTCCAGTTCGAGTTCTTCTCCCCCACCGAGGTGATCCGCAGCAACGCGACCCAGGTATTCGGCAACAACCTGCGCTGGGACGTCTCGCTGGGCTATCTTTCGGAGAAGCCCTTCAAGATGGAGATCGAGATCGCCGCGACACCCGAGCTGGTGGCTGCCCTGCTGAAAAAATAGGGGTGATCGGCGATGGAACCGGGGCGACAATTCGCTTTGGAAACCCGCCGGAATTCCTTATAATTTAGGGGAAATTCATTACGATAATCGAGCACTCCGGAATAAGGAGCCTATTATGGTTCAGAGGGCAAAACGCATTTCGGTAAAGATATCATATATCCTTTCGGTGATCTTCGCCGCCTTCCTGGCATTTTTCGGCAAGGGGCCCGCGGCTCAAGCTACCGGAACGGCCACGCAGGCGCCCAGCGGTGCGACCCGCCCCTCCGGCGCTTTGATGGACGAACAAAAACCAACGACCCAGGCCGTCGATCAACAACAACGCCCCGCGGGAGCGCTCATGGACGAACAAAGGCCGTCCACTCAAGCGGTCGACAAACAGGCCCCGTCGCCTCAAGCACCCGGCACGCAAAAGCTACCCCATTGATCGGAGGTTTTTTTCCTCCGATGCCTTGGTATTCCATTATCCGAAAAAGGAAGAGGCCCTTGGTATATCTGGGGCCAAGCCTCTCCGTTGCGCGCGCGCAAACGATCCTGGACGCCGAATACCGGCCACCGATCCGGCGCGGCGACCTGCCCAGGGATCTCGCCGCGGGATTTCGCGTCTTCGGCATCGTGGACGGGGTCTTTCACCAAGATCTATCCGTGAGCGTCCGTGAGATCCGTCGCGCCATCGAGGCAGGCGCCAAGCTCTACGGCAGCTCCAGCATGGGAGCCCTGCGCGCGGCCGAGACCTACCCCTTGGGGATGGAAGGCATCGGCGAGATTTACCGCTGGTATCGCGAGGAGGTGGTCGACTCCGACGACGAGGTCGCCTTGACCTTCGACCCCGAGACCGGCCGTCCCTTGAGCCTTCCTTTGGTGAATGTCCGCGCCACGCTGAGAGAGGCGCTCTCCCGCGGCTCGTTGGAACGGGGCGTGCACGACGCCATCCTGAAGGCGACCGTCGCCTTGCCTTTCCCTAGGCGCAATCCTGAAAACATTCGGTTAGCCCTCCATGAGGCGGGAATGAAGGAGGCGGCGGAGCGCGCGCTTGCGGTGCTGTCGCGGGACGGCGTGGATCTCAAAGCCAGGGATGCCGAGGCCCTATTGCGGAGGATCGCCGAAGCCCATGCTTAAACCAGACCTCGCCAAGCTCGCCGGCTACGTTCCGAAATGGCCCCTAAGGGACGCGGACGAACGAAAGTCGTTTTTCGAGACCACCCACCGCGGGGCAAGCCCGGAGGCGACCCTCGAGCGGTTTGGCGTGCACCGGGAATTCGCGGGCATCACCCGCTTGGCCGATATCACCTACCTGGACGTGGTCGGCATCCCCACCTACGTCGCGGTGCGGCCGCAGGCCGAACATCCGGATCTCGTCATCAGCGTCTACAACGGCAAGGGACTCACCAAGACGCAGGCCAAGGCCTCCGCCATGATGGAGGCCTTCGAGAGGTTCGCCGCCGAGCGCCGGGGGCGTCCGACGCTTCGAGCCACGCTATCCCATTGGCGCAAGCGGGGAGTGGCGGCCTTGGATCCCAACGCGATGGTCCTGCCGCCCGGACAAGAATACGACCCGGGGCAAAGGATCGAATGGGTGCGGGGCCTTGAATTGTTGGGCGGAACCCCTGTCTTGGTGCCGGCCGCTTTCGTTTTTTTTCCGTATTTGCCGAGTCGCAGATGCCGGACTTTCGAGAGGTGTCTCAACACCAACGGGCTCGCCTCGGGCAATAGCCTGGGGGAGGCCCTGGTGCACGGCCTCTCCGAAGTCATTGAACGCGACTCCGAGTCCTTGGCCGAGGCGTCGGGGCATGCGCGATCGGTCCCGCTGGACAAGCTTCCTTCCGAACTGGCTCGAACGCTGGCCGCGCGTTTCTCGGCCGCCGGCATCAATCTCTCGGTCAAAGAAATTACCTCGGATGTGGGCGTGCCTACATTTTTCGCAGCCTCGGATGATCCTCTCACCGAGGATCCGTTGCTGCTTTGCCGCGGCGTCGGTGCCCACCTTTCTCCGGAGATCGCCGTGCTTCGCGCCGTCACGGAAGCGGCTCAGTCGCGCTGCACCATTATCGGAGGTGCGAGGGAAGACTTGGAAGAAGAGCAAGGCAAGAGGTCAATGGACTATAGGGAACTGAAGGCTCGCATGGGGTATTGGTACGGAGAGGGACCGGATTTTAAGAATGCCTCGGAGTGGATGGATCTATCCACCGACAATTTCGCCTGGGACTTGAGGGTTATGTTGGATCTGCTGGCTCAGCGCGGTTTCAATCAGATTCTGGCCGTGCAGCTAACTCGCCCTGAGGCTCCGGTGCCGGTAGTCCGCGTCCTGGTGCCTGGCATGGAGCAGGCAGTGATCTGCGGTGCGAGACGGGGCGAGCGCCTCATTGCGGCCGCTCGCCGCTTTTCTTCTTAATGTAGAGCGTCTTGACGACGGTCACGCAGGTGTGCCCCTCTCGGTCCAGTCCCTTCACCTCGAATCGGGGCAGGGATTTGCCCGTGGCCTCCAGGTCGCGGCGGATCGCGGCGAGCGCCTCGTCGGTGATGACGAAGCGGTAGGTGACCGTCGAGCGTGCCGGCCTCTGGTAGTGGATCTCGGCGGCCTTGTCCCAGACGATATAATCTTTGATGCCCAGGATCTTGATCAACATCAGCATGTAGAAGGGGTCGGTGGCGGCGAAGAGGCTGCCGCCGAAGGCGGTGCCCACGTAGTTGCGGGTGAGCAGGCTTTTCTTCAGCTCGACGACGCATTCGCGCCAATCGGGCGAGATCGACTTCACTTGGGTCCGGGTGAAGAGATAGGGCGGGTAGAGGTTGAGTAGGAGGCGCATGCCGCGCGGGCCGAGTTCCATGCCTCGGAAATAACAAACAGGGCAGAGGAAAACCACCGCTTGTTTCCTGTCAGCCGTCGTCTTGACGGCCCCCTCGTCCCTGGGCTAAGCAGCGCGCCATGCTTGTCCGTAGAATCCTCTTTCCGCTCCTTCTCCTGCTCGGCGCTTGTAGCGTTGCCCCCGCGCCGCAAGAGGCGGCCCTGCCAGGGGTCGAAGGCGCACGGCTCTTCAAGGCCAAGGGCTGCACCACCTGCCATACCATTGGCGAGGGGGTGAAGGTCGGGCCGGACCTCCAAGGGCTTTTCTCCCGGCGGGACGAGGCCTGGATTCGGCGTTACATCGCCGACCCGGTGGCCATGGTGGAACAGGACCCCATCGCCCGCGAGCTCAAGGCCCAATACAAAATCCAGATGCCCAAAATGATGATTTCCCCCGTCGAGATGGACCAGCTGCTGGCCTATCTCCGCGAGGCCGGGACCCCGACAAAACCGTAGGCCCCGCCCCCGTCCCGATGCTATCCTTTTCGTGAGGAGGCCGCATGGGGGAAGAAGTCCGCCAGGAGCGCTTCGGAGAGGCCGATTTCGCGCGATTCGCCGCCCGCTTAGGTGAGGAGACCGAGGCCCTCGGACGCTGGTTCGACGCCTCGGATCCGGAGGAGGGCGGGGAGTGCGCCGGCTTCGAGCTGGAGCTTTGCCTGGTCGACGGCAGGCAGCGGCCCGCCCCCGAAAATCAGGAAATCCTCGCCGCGGTTGCCGACCCCCACCTGGTCCCCGAGCTCTCCCGCTTCAACCTCGAATTGAACAGCGATCCGCATCCCGTGGCGCCGGGCCTGCTCTCCGCCCTGCGCGCGGAGCTGGAGGCGCTGGGCGCGCGCGTCGACCGCGAGGCGGAGGGGCGGGGGCTGCATTTCCTGATGATAGGCACCTTGCCGACCCTGCCGGAGGCTGCCCTGACCCTCGAGAACATGTCGCCGCTGCACCGCTACCACCTGCTCAACGAAGAGGTGCTGCGCCAGCGCCGCGGGAGGCCGTTGCACCTGGACATCCGCGGCCGGGAGCGCCTGGTCACCGATCACGCGGATGTCATGCTCGAGGCGGCGGCGACCTCGCTGCAGGTCCACCTGCAGGTGCCGCTTGCCCGCTCGCGGCGCTTCTACAACGCGGCCCT